>VGRY01000008.1 GCA_016875195.1 Deltaproteobacteria bacterium | reverse complement strand
CCCATGGGCACCTTTAGTGATCGAACCAGTATGGAACGTATTCTGTTTTCTGTCTTCACCTATGAGAATCTTAAACAACGAACAGCTACCCCATTTCTCTTGCTGACACAAAAGACTTGACATTACCATCAGAAATTTCTTAAAAAACTTCACAGCCAACATATAGAAAAGAGACGGAAACAACTCGACAAATTGTCACCAAAATGTGCAAATTTGGCAAAAAAATGCCACATCTAAGTACCATCACTTAACAAACCCGTTAAATTCCAATAGGTTATTACTAACGTTATTTGGCACAGCGATTGCTTAAATTATTTTAGGATATTCGCTTCAGGGTCGAATGCATTTAAACAGCAATCAACCGGTTTTATAAACAGAATAGGCCATGACAGAACCTGTTGGAAAATATTTGAAGCAAGAAAGAGAGAGATTGAACATCCCGCTGGAGAAAATCTGTTCATCCACGAAAATCAAAGAACATCATCTCAGGGCCATCGAAGAAGAAAAATACGAACTGCTCCCTCACCCTCTTTACGTCAAAGGATACTTAAAGAGTTATGCCAGATATCTCACTCTTGATGAGAAAGATATTCTTGCCCAATATGAAAATTATTTAAAAAGCCTTCTCCCGCCTGAACCTCCTGTATCGATGCCGGAGACTCCACCCTCAAAAAAGAGACTCATCCCATTATCGCCCACTTTTTTAATCATCTTAACTTTTCTCATCACATCATTCTTCGTTACTTATCTTATGTACGATTCCACGGAAGAGAAACCCGTAGCTTCCCTGCTCCTTCCTGCCGTGCCTGCTACCGCTACTCAGAGAGAAGAGGGAATACCACCCGCTGATCTGGTCCAACCAGTGAATGGGGTAGAGCGGGAAACGAAGAAGGTCGATTTACACCCTACCTCCGGTTGCGAAATCCTTGAGGCGGGCATAGGAACAAACATCGAAAAAGACAACGACCGGCAGTTCCTTACAGGGAATGCTTTGGATTTTAACTCAAATAATCAAAGGGGCTATTTCTTCACAAGAATTAAGACTCCAAAGCCGGGAAAGATTGCCCATGTCTGGCTATTGGAGGGAAAAGAATACCATCGAATAGAAATGGATGTTAAACCTCCTGCCTGGTCAGTTTACAGTTACTTAACCTTCCAACCCCAACATGTTGGAAACTGGAAAGCTGAAGTCAGGGAAGGCGAGCAGACCCTGACAAGCCTCAACTTCAAAGTCCTCCAATAAATTTGAGACAAGCCCTGATTGATACCCCCCTTCGTGGAACGCCCTGTCCGAAACAGTGAGAAGCTTTATTAGGAACTTCAGGTTTCCAGGAGAATGAGGTCAGGGTCTTCGAGCCGTGCAATGACCGTATTGAGGAACCGGGCTCCCTCGCCACCATCCACGACTCGATGGTCAAAGGAGAGAGCCAGGCTGAGAATTTTTCGAACCACTAACTTACTATTCTTCACCACGGGTGTATCTTTAATTTTCCCCACACCCAGGATGGCCACCTCGGGATAGTTGATGATCGGAGTAGCATAGATTCCACCTAATGCCCCGTAGTTGGATATGGTGAATGTCCCGCCTTTCAGGTCAGCCAGGTCAATCGTTCGATTCCTCGCTTTCTCAACCAACTTCGTTAACTCATCCGCTATTTGAAGGATGGACTTATCCTTTGCATTTTTTACCACAGGGACCATTAGGCCTTCAGGAGTATCGGTGGCAACGCCAATATTGAAATACTTTTTCAGGATGATCTCCTCATTTTCATCATCCAATGAAGCGTTGAGATAGGGGTGTTCCATCAAACCTGCGATGACAGCTTTAATGATGAAAGGAAGAATGGTCAGTTTAATCCCTTTCTTCTCTGCTGATTTTTTCTCCTTCTCTCTGATTTTCCACAAGGCTGTCACATCCGCCTCATCCATGGCGGTCACATGAGGGGCAGTATATTTTGACCGGACCATGGCCTTGGCAATGGATCGCCGCACCCCCCTCAAAGGAATTCGATCTACATAGCCATAGAGGTCATATTTTTTAACCTTGGTGATTTTCTTTTCTGGCTCCGGAGGTTTCTCTTTACTCTCTGCAAATTGCCGAACATCTTTTTCCAGAACCCGGCCTTCGGGTCCGCTTCCTTTCACCTGATTGATATCAACCCCCAGTTCTTTTGCCAAACCTCTCACAGCAGGAGTTGCCAGAGCATGTTCACTGACAAAGGCAGGTTTAACTGGTTCAGCCTTTGCTTCAGTAACGGAAATCTCTTCGGGCGCTTCCTCCAGTTCACCCACAACGCCAACCGACTTAGGCTTTTGGGGTGGAGTTGAAAGGGATTCCCCTTTCTCTCCGAAGATGACAATCACCTGCCCAACTTTAACAATCTCTTTCTCCCAGGCGAGTATTTTTAAGATGACTCCTGTCTTAGGAGAAGGTATTTCCGCAAGGGCTTTATCGGTCTCGACTTCAACAAGGGGTTGACCTTCTTTCACTTCATCGCCTTCTTTGACCAGCCAGCGAACAATCTCACCTTCAGTCAATCCTTCTCCAATATCAGGAAACTTGAATTCGTAAGCCATATTTTTACCCCCAGTACTTAATCTTCTCGATAGAAATTTCGGAATTTGCTTTAAAAAGGTCCTTTGAAAAATCCGAAATTCGAATATCGAAATCCGAAACAAATCCCAATTACCAAAATTCTAAATCCGAAACGAAAAATTAGGTTTTGAACATTTGATATTTGAATTTTGATATTGTTTCGAAATTCGGATTTCGTGCTTCGAATTTATTTTTTAGAAGTTCAACACCTTCTTTACGGCCATTACAATTCTTTTGGGATTCGGAAGGTAGTAGTGCTCCGATTTCAACAAGGGCACTGGAATATCGAATCCCGTTACTCTTTCGATTGGCGCCTGAAGTGATAAAAAGGCTTTTTCATTGATCAAGGCAATGATTTCCGCGCCCAGGCCACAAGTCTTTGGCGCCTCATGAACAATGACTACTCTCCCTGTCTTTCGAACGGAATGGATGATTGAATCTACATCCATGGCTGAGATCGTTCTGAGATCGATAATCTCTAAATTGATCTTGTCGACTTTCAATTCCTCAGCCGCATTTAAAACCTCTCTCACCATTGCTCCCCAGGCAATGACGGTCACATCCTTGCCTTCCTGAACCAATCTCGCCTTACCCAAAGGGATGGTATAGTCGCCTTCTGGAACTTCTTCTCGAATCGCCCGATAGATTCTTTTGGGTTCTAAAAAGATGACGGGGTCCGGGCTTCGGATTGAGGAGAGCAGAAGGCCCTTGGTCTCATAGGGAGTAGAGGGGATTACAACTTTAATCCCTGGCGTATGAGCCAGAATGGCTTCTGGACTTTCCGAATGATGTTCAGGTGCGTGGATGCCGCCTCCATAGGGAACCCGGATAACAAATGGGCAGGTGAACCTACCCCTGGATCGATTCCGCATCCGACCGAGGTGGTTCGTGATCTGGTCGAGACAGGGGTAGAGAAAACCATCAAACTGAATCTCCGCAATCGGCCGTAGTCCATAGAGGGCCATTCCCAATGCTGTGCCCACGATTCCTGTTTCTGCGAGAGGAGTGTCCACTACCCGCTCATTGCCGAACTTCGCCTGAAGCCCATCGGTAACCCGAAAGACCCCGCCCTCGCGTCCTACATCTTCACCTAAGATGACAATCCTTTTATCCCTCTCCATCTCCTCCCGGAGAGCCAGATTGATTGCCTCCACCATATTGAGACGTCCCATAATTAGATTCTCCTAATTGATCTTTTCTCTACTGAACTTGATGGCCTGAATAAATTCGAAATTCGAATTTCGGGCGAAGCGTCCGTTTCGGACCAATCCGAAACAAATCCTAAATCCGAATTTTCAAATGATCAAAAAGAACAGATCAAATGGTTTTTAATTTGGAACTTTGAACATTTGATATTGTTTCGAATTTCGGATTTCGTGCTTCGTATTTGCTTTACAGTGTTCCTTTCAGATACTCCATCTGTTCTTTTAACTGCGGAGTCATCTCTGCATAGACATATTTAAAAATGTCTTCCACACTCGGAGTCGGAACCGCTTCCGCCTCTTTCACGACCTGATCGATCTCTTGTTGAGCCTCTTCAGTCACCTGTTTTTCAACCTCATCACTCCAGAGTCCTCTCCCTTTGAGAAAAAATCTCAGTCGCACCATTGGATCGAGCGCCTTCCACGGTTCAATATCTTCTTCTCTTCGATATTTTGTAGGATCATCGGCTGTCGTATGAGGACCGAACCGGTAGGTCACCCCCTCGATTAGGGTGGCCCCTCCTCCGGAACGGGCCTTGGCAACGGCTTCCTTTGTTACTGCATAGACAGCAAAGAGATCATTCCCATCCACCTGAATTCCATCTACCCCATAGGCAACCGCCTTCTGGGCGATCGTCTCAGAGGCGGTCTGGATCTTTCTCGGAACAGAGATGGCAAACTGGTTATTCTGGCAGAAGAAGATCGTTGGGACTTTAAAGACTCCTGCAAGATTCATCGCCTCATGAAAGTCGCCCTTGGAAGTTGCGCCATCTCCAAAATAGGAGATGGTTACAATTTTATCTCCCTTAAGTTTTGCCGCCCAAGCCGTTCCAACCGCATGCAGTGGATGAGTGCCAACGGGTATGGAGACAGGCATCATATTGATCCCATTCGGAGCACGGCTTCCCTCCTCATTGCCCATCCAGTAGAGATAGACCGTTTTGAGCGGGACTCCCATCATCAGGGATGCACCGAGTTCTCTAAAAGCAGGAAAAACCCAATCCCCTTTTTGAAGAACAGAACCACTCCCAACCTGACAGGCCTCCTGTCCCCAGATAGGTGCATAGGTTCCCATCCTTCCCTGCCGCTGGAGCATCAAGGCTTTCTGATCTGCCAGCCGGATGAAAACCATCTTTTGATAAAGATTAAAAATCTCCTGGTCACTCAGGAGCGGCTTCATATTCGGATGGAGCGTCCCATCCGGTTTTAAAATCTGGAACATCTTTCCCTTTAATGGATGATAATCATCAAACAAACTCATCAGAACCTCCAAGATGGAATGATGGAATATTGGAATGCTGGAATAATGGATTGAACACTTTGAGGCTGAGGTTAAGGTTGAGCTTTTCTTAACCTTATCCTTAGCCTTAACCTTCTATTTTCTGATTAACCCATTTTTCCATTCTTCCATGATTCCATTATTCCAGTATTATTCCAATGCCCATTTCTTCAATCGTTCATAATCTGCCGAGCCGCAGATCCATTTGCCGGTTTTCTTGTTGAAGAAGAATGGCACACCTCCGCAATACCCCTTATCATACTCTCTCATCAATTTGGCATTGGCTTCATTATGCCAGACCTCCAGTTTTGCCACCTTAACCCCCTCTTCATCCTCTAACCTCTCAACGAGAGGCTCCACATGTTGGCAGTGGGGTCACTCCGAACCTGTAAACTCTAATAGGTAAAACTCCTCTTTCGTCATTGGGCTTCCTCCTTTCTTTCTATTGATAAGGCTTTCAAGGTCAATTTTGCAATGGGCAGGTAAAGAATGATTAATGTGACTACAGGAAGGAGTGAAGGAAATAGGTTGTCTTGTTTAAAACCGACGATGGTGTAAGCGATAATCAGCAGAATCGCTGTAATATTGTGGGTGCAGATCATTCCCAGATTGGCAGGCGCCATTTTGGTGGAATCCTGATAGTGCCTTCTTAAAATGCAGATTGTTTTATAGGCTATGGGAAGAGTCAGCAAGGAGATCAACCCTATCACAGGAATCTTCCTAAAAAGGATACCCATCAGGATAGCGCCATAAGCAGAAAGGAGGCTCAGGACAAACAGTTTTACTCCTGCCTTTCTTCCGAAGCGTGCGACTAAGTTCATTTTTCCGGCTTTTCGATCTTCAAGATAATCTGGAATTTCATTGATCGTAATCATCGAAAAGAGCATAATCCCAAAAGGAAGCGTTCCCCAGAAGGCTTCCCATGAGAGGTTCTGCGTCTGGACATAGTAAGCCCCAAGACCTATCCCCGGACCAAAGCAAAGAAGTTGTGTAATCTCCCCAAGACCCCTGTAACCAAATCGAATCGGAGGAGCCGTATAAAAGAAAGCGCAGAAGAAGCCGAATGCTAACAGGAAAAGAACAAAAGGTCCTCTCAATATTCCTAAAACAATCCCGATCCCGATGGCAATGATATAGAAGATGGTAAAGACATTCCGCATCTGGCCAGGACTGATCAACCCCTTTGAAAGAGTGCCACTCCCACCGGCATAAGGATTTCCGTGTGTGTCCAACACATCAACTAGATGTCGGAAGTCGTAATAGTCATCCGTCATATTGAGGGCCAGATGATTGAGGACGAGGCCCAACAACACCAGAAGAAAGTATCCTGCATAGAACTGACCATCGTATGTCCAGGCAATCATTCCTCCCAAGATCCCTGGCATAAAACTTGCCGAGGTATAGTGAAACCGGAAAGCCTTCCACCACACCCGGAAAGAATTGGAATCCATAATCAGGTCTTCTTTCCCCTTAAGAAATAATCG
Source organism: Deltaproteobacteria bacterium (assembly GCA_016875195.1). Taxonomy (GTDB): domain Bacteria; phylum Desulfobacterota; class BSN033; order BSN033; family UBA1163; genus RBG-16-49-23. The sequence continues at coordinate 82,964 of VGRY01000008.1, read as the reverse complement.
AGACTCAGTCGCCCCGCTCCAGTGGCAAAGAGGAGAAGACAGCCTCCAAACATGCTCACATTCTTCATGAACATGATCATCTGGATGCGATCGCCGAAATTGGTGTGAAAGATGAGCGTGGTTGGAACGAGAAAAATAAGAATCAGTAACGCTCCAAACCGGGTGAAATATCCCAGGATGATGCTGAGGCTTCCAACCAGTTCAAAGACAATAGCGCCAAAGAGAAAAAAGCTGGTGTAGGGCATGCCGAATTTTGCCATATACTGGGCAGTCCCTTCAAAGTTACCAATCTTCCCGATTCCCGAATTGAGAAAGATGAGAACAAGAAGTACCCTTCCGATCAAACTGCAAAAGGCTTTCAACCATTCCATATTCTCCTCCTTTCCTTCTCTCTTACCCCCGCCTCACCTCTCCTTATAACTCCCCCTTCCCCCCCCTCTTAATTTAAGGGGGGGGAAAATGGATGTGGGCATTAGGCTGGAAAGTAGGGGTGGGTTAAAGGTCATAAATCTAATCTTATATCTCCATACTTCTTCACATGCTCCACCAGTCCGCCATCGTTGAGGATTTGCCTCATCACGGGTGGAATGGAGGTGAATGAAACGGTCTCATTACGACTGTGGTTGATAATCTTCCCCTGATCCAGCATGAGTTCGATCTCTTCTCCTTCGCTGAACTTTTCAGTATCACAGATCACAGCGGGAAGTCCGTTATTAAAACAGTTTCGGTAGAAGATTCTGGCAAAGCTCTTTGCCAAAACAGCTTGGATTCCATTCATCTTGATCACAATGGCTGCATGTTCCCGGCTCGATCCCTGGCCAAAATTATGACCTGCCACGATGAAATCGCCTGGAGATAGCATTCCCGAGAAATTTGGCTTTTCATACTCAAAGATATGTTTTGCGAGCTCAGGAAGGTTTGACCGCAGATACATATACCGACCCGGGATGATATGGTCGGTGCTGATGGCATCGCCGAATTTCCAAACCTTTCCTCGCATGGATCTCCTCCTCAAATTACCCTAACCCTCTCCCGTCAAGGGAGAAGGGAAAGGTGGCTTTAAAGATACTTCCTTGGATCTGTGATCCTTCCTTCTATCGCCGTAGCAGCAGCAACTGCTGGAGAACCCAGATAGATGAAAGAATTCGGGCTTCCCATCCTCCCTTTGAAATTCCTTGGCTGAGTGGCCAAGCAAATCTCCCCATCCCCCAATACTCCTTCGTGAAGTCCGACGCAGGCTCCACAACCGGGCGGCATAGCTAATGCGCCTGCTTGAACCAGCGTTTCCATAGTTCCATCCTTAAGCGCCTCTAAATAAACCAAACGGGATCCAGGGGTGACGATCATCCTCGTTTTGGGATGGATCTTTTTCCCTTTTAATATGTTGGCCGCAATTCGAAGGTCTTCCAGCCTCCCATTGCAGGAGGTTCCGAGGTAAACCTGGTCCACTCTGACTTCACCGATACGATCAATCGTTGTGGTATTGTCCACCTGATGAGGACAGGCAATAGTAGGTTGGAGGATTTCTGCGTCGATCTCAACCACCTTCTCAAACAGGGCATCGGAGTCCGAAGCCATCTTTTTATAATCACCGGGTCTTCCCATCCGGTCCAACCAACTTCGGGTGATTTCATCGGAGGGAAAGAGTCCAACCTTTGCTCCGGCTTCCACAGCCATGTTGGCAATAGTCATCCTCCCCGCCATCTCAAGATGTTCAATCGTATCCCCAGCGAATTCCAGTGCCTTATAGGTTGCACCAGCTGCACCGATCTTACCGATCAGATGAAGGATGATATCCTTTCCATAAACACCAGCAGGAATTTTTCCTTTTACAACCACTCGTATCGTCTCCGGAACCCTCAACCAGATCTTGCCGAGGGCCATAGCAACAGCCGCGTCCGTAGACCCTACTCCGGTTGCAAAAGCCGAAAGAGCTCCTCCTGTGCAGGTGTGGGAATCGGCTCCGATGACCACATCTCCTGGTTTCACCTCTTCTTCAGCCACAACCTGATGGGAGATACCATACCCTACATCAGAGACTCGGCTTCCGGTCCTTTCGGAAAATTCCCTTAAAAAAGTATGATCGTTGCTCAGTTCAAATTTGGGACTGGGGGAGGCATGATCTAAAAAGAAGATGGTCTTTCGCGGATTAAAAACCTTTTCAAATCCCATCTCTTGAATTTTTCTGGCAGCTAAGGGACCTGTTCCATTCTGGGCATAGGCAAGATCAGTATTGACAATGGAAATCTCCCCTGCCCCTATTTTTTTGCCCGCATGTTCGCTCAATATCTTCTCGGCCAATGTCATTCCCATAGGGTTACCTCACCTCACAATCAAAAGACTGATTCAAATAGGTGCTTTATTATTTTATACCAATCTTGTCCAACTTAGGCTCTAAGTGGGTGATTTCAAAGCCTTATGAAATCAAGATTGCCACGTCGCTATCGCTCCTCGCAATCACAGTAACGTCTTGTTATGGTTCTGTTTGTCATTGCGAGCGAAGCGCGGCAATCTATCATTTTGGACATTACTGATTTTATACCATACTTTTCTCTTCTGTTCACCTTGATTTTAAAAGAAACGATTCTTATCTTTAAATTGAAAGGGAGGTGTTGATGATGAAAAAGAATGACAAAAAAAACAGAACAGAGAAATCCAAAAAGGGAACTTCTTATGCGTATGACTGCTGCTGGTACGAACCTTCTTGGTACAGACTCTGCTGTGGCAGTGTCTGCTGCTGATGGGTTTGGACCGATGTGAAGATTATTTAGATCGCTCTTCAATAGGGACATACTCGCAGGACTGAGGACCGCAGTATGTCCCGACATAATCGGCATCGGGGCGGTAGAGTTCGGCTTTGGGTTGAGCTTCGGCAAACTTTTCCTCGATGATGTGTGCAGTCCAGCCTGAAACCCTCGAGATGGCAAAGACCGGAGTGAAGAGATCAACTGGAATGTTCATCATATGATAGACAGAGGCGCTGTATAAATCCACATTGGCGTATATCTCTTTTCCTTTGATCTTCCGGAATTCTTCTCTGGTAGCTACTTCGATGGCCTCGGTTATTTCATACCATTTCCGTTCTCCAGTACGCTCCGCCAGTTTCTGGCTGATCTTCCGAAGGATACCGGCCCTCGGGTCTTCGGTGTGATAAACCGCGTGTCCCATGCCCATCACCTTCCCACCCTTTTGGAGTTTCTCTCTCACCCACGAGTTCACCCGGCTGACTTCTCCTATTTCCAGAAGCATCCTCATCACTTCGCTATTGGCGCCTCCATGAAGCTCTCCGGAGAGGGCCCCAAGGGCAGCAGCAACAGAGGCATAAAGATGAGCATGGGTTGAGGCTACCTCCCTTCCTGCAAACGTGGAGGCATTAAAAGAATGTTCAGCATGAAGGACCAGACAGGTATCGAAGTCTCTGGCTGTATCTGGATCGGGCAGTGAACCGCTCAACATATACAAGAAGTTTCCTGCATGAGTCAAATCGGAACGTGGGAGGACAGGATTTTTCCCCTTCCGGATACGATCCCATACTGCGACAAGAATGGGCAATTTCGGCATCAGACGGAGGGTCTTTTTCAAATTCGCCTCCCTGGTCTCCTCGTTTAAATGGGGGTCATAGCTTCCTAAAACAGGGACCGCGGATTGTAACACATCCATAGGGTTTGCAGACTTTGGCAACCACTTCATCATCTCTAAAATAGCTTCGGGAATCTTTCTTTCGGGGACAATCTCTGATTGAAATCGCTTCAACTCCTCCTGGGTCGGAAGGTGGTCATTCAGGAGAAGGAAAGAAACCTCCTCAAAGGTGGAAGATCGGGCGAGATCAATAATATTGTACCCCCGGTAAATAAGAATCCCTTTTTCTCCATCAACATCCGAAATGCGTGTGTCAGCCACCTTCACCCCGCGGAGTCCAATGTTTTTTACATCGATTCCTTCTTCCATAGACCTCTCACTCCTTCTCCTTTCTCACACATGTCCACAAGAGTCTTCTTTAATATTTATACCATACAATCTTGACGAATTCACCTTGAAATGTTGCTTCACCATTCTTATCTTTTTACTGAAAGGGGGTGTTCTTATGAACGACAGAGTAAAGGTAACCCCATGCGCCTGCATTTCCCATGACAGGGACCAAGGATATCTCAAAGCCGAATTGGAAATGCCGGGTGTTGATAAGAAGGATATTAAGCTTGATATGAGGAACAACAGTTTTTGTGTCTCAGCCCCAAGAGGAGAGGATACCGAATACTCAGGTTGCTTCACATTGGCTCATGAGGTTCTGGCTGACAAGGCAGAGGCCAGGTATGAGAACGGTCTCCTTAAGATCAACACGCCTATCAGGGGGTGGGAACAAAAGGTGAGCATTCCAATCCACTAACCCTTCAATATGGAGCCCTTCCGAAAAGGAAGGGCTCTTTTAGAAGGGGATGGTTACATTGAAAGGAAAGTGCCATGATTAAAAAAGAGACCAATCAAAACGAGGCCGGAGAGGTTAAAAAGGATATTCCCTCCGATGTCATGGATCGCTGGGAAGAAATATCCTATTACGACGCATGTTGTGAGGATTGCTGCTGCGATTAGGCTCCCTAGACCATACTTCCAGCTAGCTAAACGGGAGGCTGACGGCGAGAGAACAGTTAATAATCGATCCCCGGCTGCGGTTCAATCTCTTTTCGGTAAGCATGTTTAACTTCTTTAATCTCGCTCACCGTATCTGCAAGCTCAATCACCTGAGGATGGGCATCCCTTCCCGTTAGAACAAGATGCATTAGAGGTGGTTTATGTTGTATGATCTCCAAGACCTGCTCCAGATCCACCAGATGTAAATGGAGGGCATTGTTGATCTCATCCAGAATGAGGATGTCAATCTGTCCGGATGCCATCTTCTGGTGCGCCAGTTGAATGGCCTCTTGTGCATTGCTCCTATGCTCCTTAAAGGGATAGGGATTCCCCTGGATGCCACAGAACCCTTTCCCGGTGGGGATCAGTTCAATTTGGCAGCCCATCTTTTTGACCCCGTCCCATTCCCCGGCATACAGGTCTCCCTTCATGAATTGAATGATGCTGACGCTCATGTTATGTCCGCATGCCCGCACGGCAATTCCAAGGGCAGCCGTCGTCTTGCCCTTGCCGTAGCCGGTAATCACTACGACCAAGCCTCTTCTGACAGTGGGTGATAACCGCGTGATTTCCATTGCCTCATTCTCCTTAATAATAGGATATACCAATTTCATCATTTTTTCATCTTCTTCCTTTTAAGAACAGGAGTCTCTCCGGATATTCTCTTGATTTTCCCCGGATGAATAACTAAATTTTTATCAGAAGGAGGTGAAGTCGATGTACGTTATCAAAGGGCTAAACCACTGCACCTGTTATGACCTGGATGATAAAGAGAGTCGGATGTTAGTCGAATTAGAACTTCCAGGCGGAAAGAGAGAAGAATTCACTGTGGGAAGGGAGAAGGTTGATTTCTTTATCCCCTCAAGGGCTCTTTCAGGCTAACTGGATCGTTCATTTAAAGGGGAGCGACTCTTTCAACTTCTTGAAGCATCTGGCGGGCAATGATGAGCCTCATGACCTGAGCCGTTCCTTCATATATTTGCGTTACCTTGGCGTCTCTCATCAGTTTTTCAACCGGATGCCATTTGGTATAGCCCATTCCTCCATATATCTGGACTGCATCCGTAGTCACCCGCATCGCCACATCAGTAGCAAGCGCCTTAGCCATTGCCGCCTCCTTTGAATTTTTCACACCCCGATCCGCTTGCCAGGCGGCTTTATAGGCAAGAAGTCTTGCCGCCTCAATATCTTTGGCCATGTCCGCCAATAAGAATTGAATGGCTTGATGCTGGGCGATGGGAATTCCAAACTGGATCCGTTTTTTTGCATACTGTGTGGCCAGTTCCATCGCTGACCGTGCGACCCCCACGGCCCCGAGTGCAATCATCGGTCGGGTGATGTCAAGGGCGGCCATCGCTTTTTTGAACCCTTCTCCCTCGCCTGCTAATAAATTTTCTTTGGGGACCTTGACCTGATCAAATTTTACGGCTGTCGTATTCGATGCCCGCTGGCCCATCTTGTCTATGGGCTCCCCATGGCTTACTCCCTCTAAATGAGAGGGAACAATGAGGGAGAGGATTCCTTTATGTTTCTTCTGCGGATCCGTTGTTGCAAAGACGAGATAGAAATCGGCATAGCCTCCATTGGTGATCCACATCTTTGTTCCGTTGAGGAGATAGTAATCTCCCTGAAGGGTCGCCGTTGTTTTCATGGAGGCAGGATCGGACCCTACCGTCAACTCGCTTAAACAGTAAGAGGCAAGGCCGAACTTCGAGCAGAGCGGTTTGAGAAATCGCTCTTTTTGATTTTCGGTCCCGAATGTGATGATGGGATAGATCGCCAGCGTACTGACGAAAATGGAGACATAGATGCCCATACAGCCGGCTGCCAGTTCTTCTGCAATGATGCCATTATCCAGGACCCCCAGGCCCTGGCCGCCATATGCCTTAGGCACCAGGGGGGTGAGAAATCCTTCCTGGTGCGCCTTTTCCATTACCTCAAGGGGAAAGGTTCCATCCCGGTCGTGTTTGGCGGCCACGGGTAGAATCACTTCGTTAGCAAACCGTCTGGACCTCCTCTGCAATTCCTGCTGCTCTGATGTCATTTCAAATCCGATCATCTCTTTACCCCGTTAGAAAGCCCGGCAGCTCTGCTGCGGGATTGGTGGTTGTTTCTTTTTCAGTGAATCCCGTTAGAGATTTATCTCTAAACGGGGCGAACCTGGGGTTCAACCCGTTGCGCCATCGCTTGCGCGGCGAGTGCCCTGTGTGTGTTTTTCCTTTAGACAGTTGAAAGCTTTCTAACGGGGTTTTCTCCATAGGTATAAAATCCCCTTCCAGTCTTGACTCCCAGGTATCCGGCATGGACATATTTGATCAGGAGGGGACAGGGACGATATTTGTCTCCGAATGACTCCTGAAGAACATACATCACAGAGAGAACCGTATCCAATCCGACAAAATCGGCAAGTTCCAGGGGGCCCATCGGATGGTTGGCCCCCATTTTCATGATCGCATCAATCTCCTCCGGTTTGCCTACACCTTCATAAAGAGTATAGATGGCTTCGTTCATGAAGCTGAAGATGAGCCGGCTCGACACGAATCCGGCAAAATCGTTTGCCTCCAGAGGAGTTTTACCCATTTTTAAGCTGAGGTCTCGGGTGGTTTGAAAAGTTTCGTCAGAGGTCGCCAGCCCCCGAATGATCTCAATCAATTTCATCACAGGGACGGGATTGAAGAAATGCATTCCGACTACACGGTCAGGCCTTTTGGTAAACGACCCGATCCGTGTGATCGAAATGGAAGAGGTGTTGCTGGCAAGAACAGCCTCCTGCCGGGTGATAGCATCGAGCTTTTTAAAAACCTCCTCCTTCATGGAAATATTTTCAATCACTGCTTCAATCACAAAGTCGCACTCCTTCAGATCTTCCAATCGTGTCGTCGTCGAAAGATTTTTGAGAATGTTAACTCTCTCGTCGGAAGAGATTTTCCCCTTTTGGACCCTCTTATCAAGATTGGCTTCAATCCGTCTTTTTCCCCTTTCGATAGCCTCCTGGTTAATATCTCTCATGAGGACCTCAAATCCTGATGAGACCGCCACCTCGGAAATCCCGCTCCCCATCTGCCCCGCTCCAACCACGCCTATTTTTTTGATCTCCATCGCTGCCCCTCCGCCGTTTGATTTATAATACTGATATTATACCCCGGTTCTGTTCGATTGAATATCTTTTTTTTCGCTTCTGATTGTCACCCTTTGTAAAATTAAGATTGATTTTAGAAAAGATTTGCGATAAGTTGAAATTATGAATGGAAATTATGTCCATCCTCTTCTGTTTAGGGGAATCTTGGTCATCTTCATCCTTTTCTCAGGGGTGAACCTCTCCGCTCATACCGATCACTCCCTTGAGCATAAGGGCGTCGGGATCGATGAGAAACTGGGCCAATCCATCCCTCTCGATCTCGCCTTCCATGATGAGAACGGAAATCCGGTTTCCCTCGGTCAGGTGATTAATAAACCGACGATCCTTGCACCGGTCTTTTTATCATGTCCGGATGTTTGCAGTTTCTTGCTCACCAACCTCTCAAAGACCCTCAGTCGATTCCCCGCTGAACCTGGAAAAGAATTTCTGGTCCTCACCGTAAGCTTTGATGAGACCGAGAAACCTACTCTCGCTCTGGAAAAGAAAAACCTCTATCTCAAGATGATCGAAAAACCTTTTCCGGAAGAGGCATGGAAATTTTTAACAGGCGAGAAGAAAAACATTCTTGCACTCACCAACGCTATCGGTTTTAATTTCAAAAGAGAGGGAAACACGTTCTTGCATCCCGTCTCCATCGTCATTCTCTCCCCCGCCGGAAAGATCACACGATATCTCTACGGGACGGACATTTTGCCGTTTGACCTGAAAATGGCACTTCTCGAAGCCTCTGAAGGAAGAACCGGACCAACGATCAGTAAAGTTTTGCGGTTCTGCTTCAGCTATGACCCAAAGGGCCGAAAATATGTCTTTAATACATTGAAAATAACCGGGATCGTCACACTGACTTTTGCCTTTTCTTTCATCCTGTTTCTCATCTGGAGGGGGAGGAGATTTAAAAGAGGTTGAGGGAAGATGAATAGTTTTTACGAAGATGAAGGAAAGTTCAAAGGAATTTTCGCCTGGATTTTCTCAACCGACCATAAGAGGATCGGCCTTCTCTATCTCTGTTCCATCCTCGTCTTTTATGCTGTTGGAGTGATGCTCGGTTTTCTGATGCGTCTCGAATTGATGGCGCCGGGCCCAACGATCATGAAACCCCAGACCTATAATGCCATCTTCACCCTTCACGGGGTTATCATGATTTTCCTGTTTGTCATCCCCGGCATCCCTGCCATCTTCGGCAATTTCTTCCTGCCCATTCATATCGGCGCAAAGGATGTTGCCTTTCCAAGGATCAATCTCCTCTCCTGGTGGATCTATATGGCAGGCGCAGCATTGGCCATTCTCTCCCTCTTCACCGGAGGCGGGCCCGTAGATACGGGTTGGACCTTTTATGCGCCTTACAGCCTCCGGACCCCGGTCAATGTCTCCCTTGCGGTTTTTGGCGTCTTTGTCCTGGGTTTCTCGTCAATTCTCACAGGAATCAACTTTGTTACAACCACTCACCTGCTCCGGGCGCCCGGGATGACCTGGTTCCGGCTTCCCCTTTTTGCCTGGGGTATTTATGCCACAGCATGGATCCAGATCCTTGTCACCCCGGTGGTGGGAATCACACTCCTCCTCACCCTGATGGAGAGACTGGCAGGCGTTGGAATATTCGATCCATTGAAGGGAGGCGATCCGATTTTATATCAACATCTGTTCTGGATCTATTCCCATCCTGCCGTCTATATCATGATCCTTCCCGGAATGGGCATTATTTCTGAAATCATACCCGTCTTTGCACGCAGGACAATCTTCGGGTATAAGGCAATCGCCTTTTCAAGCCTCGCCATCGCAGTGGTGGGCTCTTTTGTCTGGGGACACCATATGTTTGTCAGTGGACAGAGTGACCTCGCCTCTGTCATCTTCTCGCTCCTCACATTTCTGGTAGCTGTCCCCAGCAGTGTCAAGGTCTTCAACTGGATTTCCACGCTCTATAAGGGGTCGATTGAAGTCAGCCCACCTCTTCTTTATGCCCTGACTTTCATCTTCCTTTTCTCAATTGGCGGACTCACAGGCCTCTTTCAGGGAGCGCTTGCCACGAATATCCACCTCCACGACACCTACTGGGTGGTAGGCCATTTTCATTATGTCATCTTCGGGGGAACCGGATTTGCCATTTTCGCAGGTCTTCATTACTGGTTTCAAAAAATGTTTGGGAGAAGGTATGGGAGAAAAGTCCCCTACCTGGCATGGACTTTTCTCTTCATTGGATTCAACACGCTCTATTTCCCCATGCTCATCCTTGGCTGGCAAGGAATGCCAAGAAGGTATTACGACTATCTTCCCCAGTTTCATTCCCTCCAGTTTGTCTCAACGATCGGGTCCTGGATCCTAATCGCCGGATTGATTTTGATGTTTGGCCATCTCCTCTATTCTCTTTTCAGAGGCGAAAAGGATGATGTGAGAAATCCCTGGGGTGGAGCCACGCTCGAATGGCAGATTCCTTCGCCACCGCCAAAGGAAAATTTTACAGAGGTTCCTCGTGTAGAACGGGGACCCTATGAATACAGGTAATTCATCCCTATTCCCCCCTTAATCTAAGGGGGGCGAAGGGGGGTTAGGATATTATTGTCACGTGATGAAGTTGACTCATAACCCCTCCTCACCTCCCCTTTAATAAAGGGGAGGAATAAAGATAAGACTCTTTTAAAAAATGCTCGAGACTCATCAAAACGATACCAGTTCAAAATTCGGGATGTGGCTATTCCTTCTCTCGGAAATCCTTCTCTTCGGAGGGCTTTTCATCCTCTATTCGGTCTACCGATATCAAAACCCCCAGCTTTTTCACCTGGCGGCTGATGCGTTGAATCGCCCGCTCGGCACACTGAACACACTGATCCTTCTGACGAGCAGCTTGACCATGGTCCTCTCTATCCTCTTTCTCAAAAAGAGAAACCCAGGGAAAACCCTGCTCTTTCTCGCCTCGACCCTCTTCCTGGGGCTCTTCTTTCTCTTCATTAAATATCTGGAGTGGACATCAAAGGTTCATCACGGAATCTATCCCAATGCGACTCGTCTCCTTGAGAGGGAAAGAGGGGAGATCCTTTTTTATGGACTCTATTACTCGATGACCGGCCTCCATGGACTCCATGTGCTCGTCGGATTATGCCTCCTCTCTGTAATGTTCATCTTCATTCTGAAGAAGAAGATCGACCACAACTACGTTGTTCCACTGGAGAATACGGGGCTATACTGGCATCTGGTCGATATCGTCTGGATCTTTCTATTCCCGCTTTTTTATTTGATTACATGACGACGAAAGACATTGAAGTAAAAACCTATATTTTCATCTGGCTCAGTTTGGTGGTCCTCACTGGAGTTGCAGTCTCTGTGGCTGGAATGGATTTGGCCGGGTGGAGTATGGCAGTGGCACTGGTCATCGCCTTTTTGAAGTCAGGCCTCATCCTCCTCTATTTTATGCATCTTAAAGAAGAAAAGGGATCAAGACTCCTTCGATGGATGATTCCAGGAGTTCTGGCCATCTTGATCCTCTTTATCGGCATAACGTTTCTCGACGTCGCTTTTCGATAGCGGTGGTGGCTTATGATTCGCGGATTTACTGGGCTTCCGGATCAGGTTGTGGAGAATGTCTTCCTCTTTATCGCAGCGATCTCCGTCTCGATCCTGGTCCTCATCACCTTCCTGATGATCTTCTTTACCATTCGTTATCGCCGCAAGCGAAACCCGGAGCCTCAAGACATCAGGGGAAACCTCTGGCTTGAGATCTTGTGGACCGTTATTCCCACCCTTTTAGTTCTCTCCATGTTCTATTACGGGTGGACAGGATTCCGAACCTTAAAAAAGATTCCCGAAGGGGCGTTCAAGGTGAAGGTGACAGCACGCTCATGGTCCTGGCTTTTTGAATATGAGAACGGGGTGAAGGCCGAAGAGTTGGTGATCCCCGTCGGAAAACCGATCCATCTCCTGCTCTCCTCACAAGACGTGATCCATAGTTTTTATATCCCAGCTTTCAGAGTCAAACAGGATGCTGTCCCCGGGATGGTCACCCCCCTCTGGTTTAAAGCGAAAGAACCAGGAACCTACGATGTTCTGTGTGCCGAATACTGCGGACAACAACATGCCTATATGCTTACAAAAGTGAAGGCCCTTTCAGATGAGGAGTTTAACCAATGGTACGAGGGAAAAGGCAAGGAGTTGCGAGCAGAAATATCAAAAGGTCTACCCCGTGGCCAACAACTCCTTCAGGAGAAAGGGTGCCTGGTTTGTCACTCCCTTGACGGGACCCCGAGAATTGGCCCCACGCTCAAAGGCCTCTTTGGAAAGACGGTCACCGTATTAAAAGATAGAAAAGAGCAAAAAATTCAGGCCAATGATGCTTATCTTAAAAGGTCATTGGTCGAACCGAATGCAGAGATCGTCAAAGGATTTCCTCCCATCATGCCCTCCCAGAAGAACCTGAGCACGGATGAGGAGATAGATGAGATCATCCGATATATGAAGGAATTGAAATGAAAGCTCTCAAACACTGGTTATCTCTTCTGATGGATCTGTTCAGGTTAAGGTTATCGATCTTTGTCACCGCCTCAGCGGCCACGGGATTCATCCTATCTCATCAAGGGATCGCACAGGAGATGTTTCTGATGCTTCTGGCGGTCTTCCTTCTCTCCTCAGGCGCTAGCGGTCTCAATCAATATCAGGAGAGGAAAGAAGATCAGAGGATGGAAAGGACCAAGCATCGCCCGATTCCATCGGGGCGGCTTTCGCCCTCATCCGCCTTGAAACTATCTCTCCTGATGATCACGCTTGGACTTTTCATCCTCCTGGTGGGAATAAATGGGCAGGCCCTGATCTTAGGTCTATTCGCCATACTCTGGTACAACGGAGTCTATACCCCGCTTAAGAAGCTAACTCCTTTTGCCGCTGTGCCCGGAGCTCTGGTGGGGGCGATTCCACCTGCCATTGGTTGGTCTTCAGGGGGAGGCCATCTTTTTGATCCACAACTGCTGGCCGTCTCCTTCTTCTTTTATCTCTGGCAAGTCCCTCATTTCTGGATACTTGGCTTCCACTTGGGGGAAGATTATAGAAAAGGGGGATTTCCGGATTTGACCCGATTTTTTACACAGACCCAATTTAACAGGATCCTGTTTATCTGGGTCTTTGCAACCGGGGTCGCCAGTTTCTTCGCCCCATGGTTTGGGATCTTAAAATCGCCATTAATCATTGGAGGCTTGTTTGGCATCGGAGGGTGGTTTTTGTGGAAAGCGTTGAAGCTTCTGAGCGTTAGATATCAACAACCCGATGGACCATCTCTCTTTAGGTCACTCAACATTTACATCTTGCTGGTGATGATCTGTTTTTCGCTTGACAGCCTGACGCCTGTTCAAGTACATTTTTTACCATTTTAAACCTGTTATGAAAAAAGCGATATTCTCTTTGATTGTTCTTGTGATCATTTCCTTGCTTGCCCTCGTGGCTTACCACCGATTTCCCGTTCGTACCAAAACCGCCTTCTTTTCCGTATTTCCGATTTTCACATGGGTTTCGGTCGATCAACCCGTTCTGTTCAACCATATCCTCCATACACAGAACCTCAACCTTAACTGCAATTTCTGCCACCGATACGCCGGACAATATCGCTCTGCAGGCCTCCCCAACATTGAAACCTGCAAGGCCTGCCATGCCACAGACGCCATGAGCAAGAGGCCGGAAGCGCTTAAAGTCGTCCGTTACGTACAGGAAGGAAAAGAGATTCCTTGGGAAAAGATGTATGATCTTCCGAAGTTTGTCGTCTTTCCTCACTGGATTCATGTCCAGAACAATATCGACTGCTCGGTCTGTCACGGCCTCACGCCGAAAAAAGAGAGACCGGTTAAAATGGTCGATAGAAATTATATGGCCTGGTGTATGGAGTGTCATCAAAAGCGAGGAGCAAGCATCGATTGCTATGCATGTCACTCCAGCTAACCCAAAGGATGGATGGGGAGATGGAGAGGTGAGGATGTGGGGTGATAAGGGGATAAGGAGATGGGGTGAAAAAACTTCTCCTCATCTCCCAATCTCCCTATCTCCTCAATTTGATAATATTGGGCGATGAAAATTAACAGAAGACAACTCTTAAAAATGCTTGGGGCGGCCACATTAGGGATGGCCCTTCCGGAGGAGCTTCTCCATGCCCTTCCAAAGGAAGGCGAGTGGATTCCCTACGAGGAGCATTGGTCCTCTGGCGTCTGCCTCCAATGCCCGAGCGGTTGCGGTCTCCGGATCCGCTCTGTCAATCGCTGGCCGGTCAAACTCGAAGGGATCAAGGACTATCCGGTCAATAAAGGCCGGCTCTGCCCGAAAGGTCAGGCTGGCCTCCAGGTGCTCTACGACCCGGATCGGATAAGGCATCCATTAAGAAGAAAAGGGGACCGGGGAAAGGAGGAATGGGAAAAGATCTCCTGGGATGAAGCCATTGACCTGGTGACCCAAAGACTTAAAAAGCTCCGACAAGAAGAAAAATCTCATCAGCTTCTCGTCTTAGGCGGCCGATATCGTGGCCACATGTACAATCTGATGTCAAGATTCATGGAAGCCTATGGCTCTCCTAATCACCTGGGAAATTCGGCCAGAGGTTCGGAAGGGATTCTGAAAGGCCATCTCTTTACCATGGGGATCAGAGAATTTCTCTCGATTCACTGGGAAGGGGTAAACTATCTTCTCTCCTTTGGATCCAGCCTGCTGGAGGCATCGCGGTCCACGATGGTTAACCTCCGTGGATATGGCCTTTTAAGAAGGGGAAGGCCTGGCATGAGAGGAAAGCTGGTTCAGGTAGAACCCCGATTCTCCCTCACCGCCTCAAAAGCCGATCAATGGATACCCATTCAACCTGGAACCGACGGCGCCCTCGCCCTTGGCATCGCTCACTGGATCATTAAAGAGAAGCGATATGATCAGGACTTCATCTCCCGCTACACTTTTGGTTTTGAAGACTGGAAAGACTCCAGCGGAAATTCACATTTGGGTTTTAAAACGCTTGCGTTAAAGGAGTACTCCCCCGAGCAGGTCTCCTCCATCACAGGAATACCGGAAGAGAAGATCATCCAGCTTGCAAAGGAATTTTCAACTCATAGGCCTTCGGTTGCCGTATCTGGAAGGGGAGTGGGAATGCAGACCAATGGCGTCTATAGCCAGATGGCCATTGACAGTCTAAACGCGCTGGTGGGATCGATCGACCGACAAGGCGGGCTTCTCCTGCAGAGAAAGGCCCCCTTTCAAACATGGCTGCCCCCCGTTAAGGATTCGATTGCAGAAAAAGGCCTCTCCCGATCCCGCATCGATGGCGCTGGGAAACTTCCCTTCCCGTTTGCTCAAGAGGTCCCATATATTCTTCCGGAAAAAATTACCAGAGGTGAACCCTATCCAATCGATACCCTCTTTCTCTATTACACCAACCCTCTTTTCAGTATTCCGGAATCAGAAAAATTCAAGACCACTCTGGAGAAGATTCCTTTCATCGTCAGCTTCTCGCCGTTCATGGACGAAACCACGACATTCGCTGATCTTGTGCTTCCGGACGGAACCTATTTCGAGCGGTGGCAGGATGACTATCCTGAGCCCGGGCCTGGCTTATCGATGTTCGGCCTGAGAAGCCCTGTGCTGGAGAAACCTCTGTATGATGTTCGGGAAACTGGAAATGTCCTGATCGAAATTACAAAAGGATTGGGGGGAAGTGTTGCAAAATCTTTTCCATGGAAAGATATGACGGAAGTGCTCAGGGAATCCATCCGAGTGGTCTTCAAGTCAAAGCGCGGCTCCATTCGCACCAAAGACTTTGATGAATTCTGGAAGACATTGATTGAGGGTGGAGGATGGTGGGATGGTGCGTACCCCTATGGAGAGTGGAGGAAAAAGTTCGATACCCCTTCGGGGAGATTTGAATTCTATTCTCAAATCATGGAGCACGGGCTTCGTCAGTTGTCAAAGGATAGCTCGAAAAACCCGGAGGCCATTCTAAAGGAATTGAAGATCGAGGCAAAGGGGGATAAGGCTTTTCTCCCACACTTTGAGAAGCCGCGTCTTATCGGGGAAGAAAAAGATTATCCCTTCCAACTCATCCACTACAAATGGATGGCCACGGCAGAAGGCAGAGGGGCCAATCAACCTTATCTTCAAGAAACCGCCGCTCCTCATTTGCAGGAGAGATGGAACTCATGGATCGAGATCCACCCCGACACGGCCCAAACCATGGGAATCAAAGATGGAGACTCGGTCTGGGTTGAATCGAAAGTCGGAAAGGTGAAAACAAAGGCAAGGCTCTTCCCGGGCACCCATCCGAAATGCATCCATATTCCATACGGCCAGGGTCATCGCGCCTATGGGCAATGGGCAAAAGGAAGGGGAATCAATCCAAACGATTTGCTTGTGAGTGATTACGATTACCTGGGAGGTTTTCTTTCTCACTTCTCAACAAGAGTGAAGGTGTATAAGGCGACATAGTCACATAGTCATTTAGTCTTATCGTCGAATAGTCAATGGACGATTTGACTATACGACTAAGAGACTAATAGACGAGGCGTATGATGTACCGCTGGGGTATGGTGATTGATCTCGACAGATGCACGGGCTGTCAGGCCTGCGTGGTGGCCTGCCGCCAGGAGAACAACGTCCCCTTTGCCGGCGAAGATGAGGTAAAACTCGGACGTGCGAAATTCTGGATGAATTTCATCTCCGAGGTGAAAGGATCCTACCCCGATGTGGAGATGCGTTTCTTTCCCATTCCATGCATGCAGTGTGAACATCCTCCCTGCACCAAGGTCTGTCCTGTGGAGGCAACTTATAAAAATCCCGAAGGGATCGTGGCCCAGGTCTATCCCCGGTGCATCGGGGTCCGGATGTGCATTTCAAACTGCCCTTATACGGTTCGCTACTTCAACTGGCATGCTCCCACCTGGCCGGACGATTATAAGAGGGGCCGGAATCCCGATGTCTATAAGAGAAGGAAAGGGGTCACGGAAAAATGTAATTTCTGCATCCAGAGAATAAGGAAAGCAAAGTGGAACGCAAAGAGAGAGAAGCGTAAACTCCGGGACGGAGAGGTCATACCGGCCTGCGCACAGACCTGCCCATCCGAGGCTATCTCTTTCGGAGATCTCAATGATCCGAAGAGCCGGGTTTCCAGGCTCTCCAAGAGTCGCCGTGCTTTTCGCCTGTTAGAGGACCTCGGCACGGATCCAAAAGTTTACTACCTCAAGGAAGGTGAATGGCATGATGGATAACGAAGCCATCGCCCGAAAATACGAAAAAGTTATTGCCCCGATGACCCGAACGGGATGGGCGTTCTGGGCCACTGCCATTCCCCTTGCGGCCATCTTTCTCTGGTCGGTCTTGGCCTTCGGGTGGCAATATCGGTTTGGTCTCGGTGAGACGGGAATGGGCCATCCCGTATCATGGGCTCTATATCTTGTCAATTTTGTTTTCTTTATCGGGATAAGCCATGCAGGGGCACTGGTCTCCGCTGTTCTCAGGATCACCCGTGCCGGATGGGGAACGCCCTTTGGCCGGGCCGCTGAAGCGGTTACCGTCTTTGCCCTGGCCGCAGGTCCCACCAATATTCTTTTTGACTTGGGCCGCTCGTCACGGTTCTACTGGGTCGCGCTCCATGCACAGTTCAAGTCGCCCCTGCTCTGGGACTTTACATGCATCATGACCTATTTCACCGTCAGCGTGGTCTTCCTCTATGTTCTCATGGTGCCCGATATCGGGCTCCTCAGAGATCGTTTTCCTGGAAGGCGCTGGCTCTATCGGCCGCTCTCTCTGGGTTGGACCGGAACTGAAAAACAATGGTCGGCTCTGGGAAAGGCGATCGGTTTTCTATGCATTGCAGTCATCCCCATTGCGGTGAGTGTCCACACGGTCGTCTCCTGGGTCTTCGGCTTGCAGACCCAGCCCATGTGGTTTAGCACCATCTTCGCCCCTTACTTTGTCGTGGGAGCCATCTATTCTGGAATCGCTGCGATCATTCTTGTCACGATTGCCCTTAGAAAAGTTTACCAACTGGAGGACTACCTGAAACCCTACCATTATAATAACATGGGACTGCTTCTCCTGGTCTTCACCCTCCTGTGGGCCTATTTCACGTTTGCCGAGCACCTGACCGTGGGTTATGCGGGAGGAGAGGCCGAACACGCTGTTTTATGGAGCAAACTGACTGGAAAGTATGCCCTGCTCTTCTGGATCATGGTGGTTCTCTGCTTTGTGATTCCCTTTCCCATACTGGTTTTCAGGCGCACACTTCCGGGGCTTCTGATTGCCTCCATCTGCATCATCATCGGAATGTGGATCGAACGATACACCATCATCATTCCCTCTTTCATCGAGCCCCGCCTTTCCTATGTGCGCGGCGATTATATGCCTTCGTGGGTGGAATGGTCGATGACCTTTGGCCTTGCAGCAGGATTCGCGCTCGCCTTTGTTATCTTTTCCAAACTCTTCCCCGTCATCTCCATCTGGGAAGTGGAGAAAGAGGAAAGGGAGAGTAACCCCCGTTAGAAAGTTTTCAACTTTCTAACGAGAAAATTCACACTCCGATAGAAGCCAGGGTTCACACAGAGCAAGCAGCGGGCTTTCTAACGGGGTAAAGGAGATTGATATGAAAAGATGGCTATCAATGATCATGATGCTAACACTTCTTCTCTTCTCTTCCGACTTTGCTTTCAGCCAGGCTCCAAAACCTCCTGCAAAGAGTCCTGAATTGATCAACCTCGGAAAGAAGCTCTATGATCAGAACTGTTCATCCTGTCATGGACCCAAGGGAGACGGAAAAACCCCGCTGGGTAATGCCCTCAAGCCCCCTCCGAGGGACTTTAACATCCCGCTCAATCAATGGACTCACTCGAAGGGAGATCTTAAAAAGGTTTTTGATGTCATTACAAAGGGAATACCGAATACTTCCATGGTCAAATGGGATCAGCTCTCCGAGCAAGAGCGCTGGGCCTTAACCTATTATGTGGTTGGATTCTCAACTCCAACACCCCCTCCAAAAAAGAAAAAGTGAGGTGCGAGAATAAAATGAAAGAATTTACTTCGGAAGAACTCCTCTCCTGCAATGGAAAAGACGGAAAGCCGGTTTACATCACTTTTGATGGAAAGGTTTATGATGTTTCACAGAGTCGTCTCTGGTCTAAAGGAACTCACATGAATAGGCATCCTTCGGGAAAGGACTTGAGCGGGGAAATATCCGCCGCACCCCATGGCCCTGAAGTTCTTGAACGCTATCCGCAAATCGGAATTCTGAAAAAAGGGCCTCCTGAAGAATTAAAACACCTCCCGAAATTTCTTCAGGGGCTTCTTCAAACATTTCCTATGGCGAGGCGCCACCCCCATCCCATGCTCGTTCACTTTCCTATTGCTTTTTTAATGGCATCATCCCTCTTTTATCTTCTATCCTTCATATGGATGCACCCTTCTCTGGGTACAACCAGCACACATCTTCTCGCCCTCGGACTTATCTCAACTCCTTTTGCCATTGCGACAGGATTCCTGACCTGGTGGATCAATTACAGATCAAAATTAACACGCTTCATAAAGAGAAAGATTCAGCTTTCGATCCTCCTCCTGGCCCTTGAAGTCACCTTCATTCTGTTTTGGATCGGTGAGATACAAATATCCTACTATCTTTCCCTGATGTTAATGATCCTCTTTGCCCCCATTGTTCTCCTCCTGGGCTATTATGGAGGCCAGATGACCTTTCCCGCTGAAAAGTGATGGGGGCAAGAAACTGAGGAGATGGGGAGAGAAAGAGAGAGGGAGAGATTTATTTTTTTAATCCAGTGGCTGTTGAAATTTTTTCGATATTAAAATGCAGTTTATCGGCGAGGGTGATCAGGTTTGAAGGGAAGGGTTTCTGAACCCCTTCCCCCCACCACGATTCCTCAAGCGACTTCAAACATCCATCCAATATACCATCCATTAAATCCTGGGCTTCCCATAGATCAAGGGAAAAACCCCACTTCTTGGCCGAATCGAGAAGGGTAATGATTTCCAGAACCAATTCTTCCCGGACTGAAAGGTCAGCATATTGTTTCCCCCGCAGGAATTCCATCTTCTCTCTTAATAACTGGCTCAGAACCGAAATGGATTCCTCTTTTCTCAATTGACACCCGTATCTTTTTGACTCTTCAATGATTTGATCAATCGCTCCTCTTGCAATAGCCGATTTGCAATCTCTCCTCAGCCCCTCGACTTTCTGAAACAACCGATGGCTGAGCGCTATCTCCGCAGCCATCCGGATCTCACGGGGAATCTCCACTCCCTCTCCTGCCAGAATTTCCATAGTGGACTTTGTTCTTTCATAAATTTCCGCATAAATCCATGCAGGCTCCCCGATCTCATTTAAAATCAACTTTTGAAAAATTTCCTCCCTCTCTTCTTTTATAACATCCCGAATCGTAAATATCCGATCTCCGAGTAGTGAAGTCAGGGTTTCTTTTAACCTCTCTTCTCCTTGTTCGAATTCCTCTACCCCTCTCTGTTTTAACGTATTGAAATCAAGCGTTCCCTTGTCTTCAGAAACCCAACTCTGGAAAAGTTTCTTTTCAGAAAAAATCAGTCCAAAAAGAAACTCCTTTGGCTCTGGAATGATATCAGAAACCACCTTCACTTTCCCCAGAAAGAGGTGTCGGCCCTCCCTCTCCATACGCTCCTGGTCGATGGTCTCTAATTGTAAGGAGAAGATTCTCTTCTTCTTTGGCTCACCGTCCAAGAGAGAAGAGAGGGCATAGTGGTTGACCACCTGCTCAAGGCTGATCTGTTTGTGCTTCAGAAGCCGCTCATAAATCTGGAGCCCGTCTCCCATTTGTGGACGGTTGCTTCGCCCCTCAGCCAGAACTTTGAGAAATCTCTTTTCAATCTCCTGATTTGAACATTCCTCTGCATACTGGATCGCCCTTGCCGCATGTTCGAGAATGAGGATCGTCTCCAGGCCTGCCAGGTCAGCAAAAAACCATCCGCAACTTGTAAACATCCTGAGACCATGCCTCTCCATCTCTAACAATTTGAGCCCCTTGATCCTTCCTGTTTCATTGAGGCCCTGACAGCCATAATGCTCAAAAAATTTGGAAATGCTTGGGGAAGACCGATCCGTGATTACTTCGATATAACCATTTCTCGCCTCCCAGGGATCATGAAAGACCTTCTCCCCTTCTTTTTCGAACAGAACGTCGAGATCATCTTTCAGAAGATTGAGCGCTTCTCTTAATGGCGTTCTCCATTTCTGATTCCATCCGGCCTGGCTGCCGGTGCTGCAACCACAATCCTCTTTCCATCTTCCAACGCCATGGCTGCAGCTCCATGCGCTTCCTTCTCCCCTGGGCCCTTCATCGATCTCCACCTCATCCACCGGAGGAAACCTCTTCAGGAAGGCTCCATAATTGAGTACCTCAAACCCCTGTCCGGAGAGCCCTTTACTTAAGGCATAGGCGAGAGCCATCTCGCCAAATTTTTTATGATGCCCGTAGGTCTCGCCATCCGTTGAGACATGGATGAGCTGGGGCCTTTTCTTTCCTCGACCAAAGACCTGGGCGAACCGTTGACAGAACCGATCTCCATCTTTCAGAAGTTCTCCGAAAGCGATCTCCTTCGAAATCACCCCATCATAGAAGAAAATGTCTATAGACTGGTCCTCCATCCTCTTTCCGGATCGATCTCTGAGAAAACAACGATAGGGCTGAGTTGTATCAACTTTCCCCTGAGTGACATCCGTCCACTTCCTACTTCCTAAAGGTCTCACCCTCAATGCCTGGAAAGGGCTCAGGATGAGATAGCGCATACCACATTGGATTAATGTCTTCAGCGTAGAATAATTAACCGCTGTCTCAGGTAACCACATGGCCTCAGGTTTGCGATGGAAGCGTCTTTCAAAATCGGCTATTCCCCAACGGACCTCTGTTTCCTGATCCCTCTCGTTAGCCAGGGGCATGATCAGATGGTCATAGACCTGGGCAATCGCATTCCCATGGCCCAAGCGTCTGTGGCTTTCCCGGTCTGCCTCCAGGATCCTCTGGTAGATGAGAGGTTTTTGCCTTTCGATCCAGGAGAGAAGTGTGGGACCGAAATTGAAGCTGAGGAAGGAGTAATTGTTGAGGATATCGAGAATCTTTCCCTGATCATCGACGATTCGGGCATAGGCGTTGGGCCGGTAACATTCGAAGGCAATCCGTTCATTCCAGTCATGGAAAGGATGAGCGCTCTCTTCGCGCTCAATGGATTCCAGCCACGGATTCTCTCTCGGCGGCTGATAAAAATGTCCATGGATGGCGACAAATGCGTCTTTCATGTTTAGAGCCCTGGGTATGAGTCAAACTTACATCCATTATCTTACATCGCATTCTTAATTTCAAAACAATTTTTGTATCGTCAATTAAAGATTGACAAGGCCGTTCAATATCCTTTAAATTGCTGAAGTGGAGGAAAACAACCGATGGAACGGATTAAGGTGGTGGTTCGATATATTAACGGCAAAATGTTAAAGGGGTCAACGATTGATTTCTTCCCGAATAAGGATCGATTTCACGTAACTCCCACGGATAAGCCCCATGACAAACCGATTGTGGTTATTATTGATGAGTTGAAGGCTGTCTTCGTGGTTCGCGATTTCAGAGGAACTCCGCACTATGTTGAACGAAAGGGACATTTAGAAGACGAGAAACCTTATGGGTTGTTATTAGAAGTGACATTTACGGATGGTGAAGTATTGGTAGGATCGTGTACGAGTTTTGATCTTAAACGACAGGGTTTCTTTCTCTCCCCAGCAGATCCAAAGTCAAATAATTTAAGAGTCTTTGTCGTATGTTCTGCTTTAAAAAGGATCCGCCAATTGCTCCCAAAGGCAGCAGACTATATTGAAATTCCCATCCCCGGAAGAAAGAAATAAAAGAAAGTTTCTTTTTAACTATTTTGATTCATCCGGCTTTTATATGGGTGCTTTTCCCCCTCTTAAGTTTAAGAGGGGGACAGGGGGAGTTAGGGAAAGCGTCCTATCTGAACTGGGACGAAAAGTAACCCCTCCCCACCTCCCCTTAAACTAAGGGGAGGTTACCCACTCAATTCCCGGATGAACCCCTATTTTTAGTCTCGTAAATCCTTTTCTTGATCTGGCCGATCTGTTTGGTGACGGGGATCTCTTTGGGACAGACCTCCGTGCATTTCCACTGGGTCTGGCAACCCCATGCCCCTTCTTTGTGATCCAACAAAGCAATTCTTTCTTCTATAGCCTCGTCTCTTGAATCGAAAAGATAACGGAAGGCCCGCACCAGGGCAGCAGGTCCGACATAATTCTCTGTCTCTTTATTCTGATTCACCGGGCAGGAGGCGGTGCAGCAGGCGCAGAGAATGCAGCGAATCGCCTCTTCGAACCGCTCATATTCCTCGGGGGACTGTTTTCGCTCTGTGTCGGATGGCGGTGTTTGAGTGATCAAGTAGGGTTTGATGGAGTGATACTTCTCAAAAAAAGGGCCGAGGTCCACCACCAAATCCTTTACCACTCTAAAGACAGGAAGGGGTTCAATCAAAACTTCTTCCTTAAAGTTCCGAACCAACTTCTGGCAGGCCAGTCCGCAGATGCCATTGATCCTCATCCCGTCCGATCCGCAAACCCCGTGGCCGCAAGACATCCGGAAGGATAGGGTCGGATCCTGTTCCCAGCGGATCCGATTGAGGCAATCGAGAAGTCGGTCCATAGGATCAGCCTCTACCTCGAAGATCTGATAGTAGGGCTCTTTATCCTTCTCTGGATCAAAACGGAAGATCTTTAACCTCACCAACATAATCCATCTTTCATTTTAATGTGCTGAAGTGCTGCAATCCTATTGTCTCATAGTCTTATAGTCGTATCGTCTCATCGTCTTGTACTTTTAGACTATTAGACTAACCGACTATCCGACTAACAGACTAATACACCCTTGCTTCGGGTTGGAACTTCGTAATCTTTACAGGCTTATACCTCACCTCTGGGCCCTTTGGGGTCTCAAAAACAAGAGTATGTTTTAAAAAGTACCGGTCCGTCCGCACAGGAAAATCTTCACGGTAGTGGGCTCCTCTGCTCTCACGCCTATGCAGAGCGCTCAGGAGAATCACCTCCGAGAGTTCGAGTTGGTGGCCCAATTCAATTGCTTCCATTAATTCATAATTGAAGGACCTCTTCTTATTAATAACACCAATATCTTTATACCGATCTTTCAGGGTTCTTATCTCCTCGATCCCCTTTTTTAGGCCTTCGTCATTCCTGAAAACCGACCCGTATTCCATCATCACCGACTGCATCTGCTTACGAAGAAACCCGGCTTTATCTTTACCTTGATGAATTAATAAATCGCTTATTCTCGAATCCATCCAGTTCATTGGTTCAGCAGAGATCGGGCGGTGTTCATACTGAGTCAAATCTCTCTTTATCGCCAATCCGCTTCTTCTCCCGAAAACGAGAAGATCGAGAAGGGAATTGCACCCCAGCCGGTTCGCGCCGTGAACCGAAATGCAGGCGCACTCCCCTGCCGCATACAACCCGGAGGCAACCGATCCTTTCTCATCTCTCAAAACCCTGCCATCGACATCCGTAGGGATGCCTCCCATGATGTAGTGGCAGGTGGGTTGCACAGGAATGGGATCATAGACAGGATCAATGCCAAGATAGATTCTCGCAAAGGAGGCGATCTCCCAGAGCCGCTTTTCAATCTTCTCTTCTCCTAAATGGGTGAGATCGAGATGAACATAATCCTTTCCCCCGATCCCTCTACCTTCCCGAACTTCAGTCAGGATTGCCCTTGAAACGACATCCCTTGCAGCTAAATCTTTCACGGTGGGAGCATAATGCTCCATAAACCGGTGACCCAGCCGGTTCCTTAACCATCCGCCTTCGCCTCTTGCCGCTTCGCTCACCAAAATGCCAAGGGGGTAGAGCCCGGTAGGATGGAATTGAACGAATTCCATATCCTCAAGAGGGATGCCTGCCTGATGAGCAAGGTTGATGCCATCCCCGGTCGAAGCAAAACCATTGGATGTTGTCTTATAGATCTTTCCGCATCCGCCGGTCGCCAGGAGAATAGCCTTTGCCTGAAGAAGGTGGAGTTCACCTGTGGCAAGATCGTAGGTCACCACTCCACTACATCTCTTACCGTCAAAAATAAGTGAAAGGAGATAATTTTCAGAATAGAATTTTACATGGTGACGAAGGCATTGGTCATAGAGGGTATCGAGGACAACTCTTCCAGTGCGGTCCGCTGCATAGCATGCTCTCTTGACTGACTTCTTTCCAAAATCGCGGGTATGGCCTCCGAAATTTCTCTGTGCGATCTTTCCCTCTGGGGTACGGCTGAAGGGAACACCCATATGTTCCAGTTCGTAAATGACACGGGGGGCGTCTCTGACCATGACCTCGATCGCATCTTGATCACCGAGGTAATCGCTTCCCTTGATTGTATCGAAGAGGTGCCATTCCCAATGGTCTTCCTCTTCGTTGCCAAGAGCGGCGGTAATCCCGCCCTGGGCCGCACCCGAATGGGACCGTGTCGGAAAGACTTTGCTGACCACTGCCACGTCAGCATGGCCTACACACTCCACAGCCGCACGGAGTCCTGCCAGGCCTGCTCCAACAATGACAATGTCATGAGTGAAGTTCATGGTGAACTTTAAGCACTTTAGTCACTTCAAACCTTAGACATTGCTACGAGTATAATTCAGCAACCCTCCGGCAAGGAGGATATCGATCTCCCTCTGATTCAACCCATGCAAAACTTCGAACTCTCTCCCCTTTGTCACATTCTGAACCGTCAATGATCCATTCACTTTGAGGCGATCTCTTACATTCTCGATTCTGAGCTGATCTCCTTGGTCAATCCTCTCAAGTCCCTTCTCATCTTTAAATATCAGGGGAAGGATCCCGAAGTTGATCAGGTTGGACCGGTGAATACGTGCATACGACTTCACAATAACAGTCCGGATGCCAATAAACATCGGAGCCAGGGCCGCATGTTCCCGGCTCGATCCCTGCCCGTAATTTTCACCTCCGATGACAAAACCACCTCCGCACTCTTTTGCCCTTTTGAAAAATGTTGGATCTACTCTCTCGAACAAATACTCTGAGATCGCCGGAATATTGGATCGTAAAGGGAGAATCTTTGCCCCTGCTGGTAGGATGTGATCTGTGGTGATATTGTCCCCTGTCTTTAAAAGAACCTTTCCCTCGATCGCATCCTCCAGGGGACCCCGCGTGGGTAAAGGTTTGATATTCGGTCCCCGATCTATTGTCACCTTCTCAGGAGTCCGCGAAGGGGAAAGAATCATGCTGTCATCGATCAGGAATTTCTGGGGCATTGGAATCCGGGGAGATTGTTGCCTCAAGTTTCTCGGATCAGTGATCACTCCTTTCAAAGCGCAGGCTGCAGCCACATAAGGACTTGCCAAAAAAACCTGATCATCGGGTGTGCCGCTTCGCCCTGGAAAATTTCGGTTCATCGTACGGATGGAGATCGCATCAGAGGGAGGAGCCTGGCCCATTCCAATACATGGGCCGCAGGCGGACTCAAGGATTCGAGCACCTGATTGGATCAAATCAGCCATCGCTCCATTCCGTGCGATCATCTCAAAAACCTGTTTCGACCCGGGGGTAATCGTAAGGCTGACTTTCGGGTGGATCTTCTTGCCTTTAAGGATCTTTGCGACACTCATCAGATCCACATAGGAGGAGTTGTTGCAACTCCCGATGCAGACCTGCTGCACCTCTCTCCCTGCCACTTCTCTGACTGGAACCACTCTGTCTGGACTTGAAGGTTGAGCGACCATGGGTTCCAATGTGCGGAGATCGATCTCTATATGTTCATCATAGCAGGCGTCTGGATCGGCTTCGAAAAGAAGCCACTCTTTTTTCCTTCCCTGAGCCTTTAAAAATTCGAGGGTCTGCTCATCGCTTGGGAAAATGGTGGTGGTCGCCCCCAGCTCCGCACCCAGATTGGCGATCGTCGCCCTTTCCGGAATGGAGAGCGTCTTCACACCAGGCCCTCCGAATTCAAATATCGTCCCCACGCCTCCTTTGACCGTCAAACGCCTGAGAAGCTCAAGGACGATTTCCTTTGAGGAAACCCATGGGCCAAGCCTTCCTTTCAGCTTCACCAGGACCACCTCTGGCATCTTGAAGTAGTAAGCCCCTCCTCCCATGGCAATGGCCACATCGAGCCCTCCAGCGCCGATAGCGATCATCCCCATCGCTCCTGCGTTGGGCGTATGGCTGTCAGAGCCCAAAAGCGTCACTCCGGGTTTCGCAAACCGCTCCAGATGGACCTGATGGCAGATGCCGTTGCCGGGTTTGGAAAAGAGGATCCCATACTTTGCCGCAAAGGTCTGAAGAAACTGGTGATCGTCCGCATTCTCAAACCCCGTCTGGAGCATATTGTGGTCCACGTAGCTAACGGAAAGTTTGGTCTTCACCCGCGGAATCCCCATGGCCTCGAATTGAAGATAGGCCATCGTGCCGGTGGCATCCTGCGTGAGCGTCTGGTCAATGGCGATGGCAATGTCTCTGTTAGCCTCAAGGGTGCCGCTAACCAGATGAGATTCAAAAATCTTCTGAACAATATTCTGCCCCATGGATTCCCTTTCACATATCCGTCTTATTCTATCGATTTAGTTTTTTCCCCTCCCTTTGGCAAAGCCTGCCTACTGGTAGGCAGGGGAGACCGGGAGGGATTTTATAATGATATTCCCAAACAACTAAAACGCAATTATTAACAGTCTCATAATAGAATAGACATTCTTTGGCATGAGCCTAAAGGTTCGATCAATTAAATAACTCCCCCTCTCCCCTCTTAATTTAAGAGGGGGTATATTCCTCCCCTTAAAATAAGGGGAGGGTAGGTGGGGTTATGAGTCTTTGAGCCTTTGGTTTCCCATGTATAGGCTATTTTGAGACTCTTAATAATTATTTGACATTTCTAAATTCGAGATTCCGAAACAAGACAGATCCTGAATCAAGTTCAGGACATGGTTCGGAATGACATACTTTTTCTTGTCATGAACTCGTTTCAGCATCTGATTTATGCATTGGTATTAAATGAATCGGTGTAATCAAAGATTTCGGATTTTCTCAAAGCTAAAGATGAAGGTCTTGAATCACGTCTTCCAACCCCCCCAGCTCTTCAAGCGATTGCCGGGTTGGAATCTTCGTCTCTTCATCCCAATCCATATTTTGACAGAAATCTTCGCCCAACTTCTTGATATCGACGGCGATCCCTTTTACAGGGCCCTCTTTTTGCGGAGGCTCTCCGATACACCTCTTGGGAAGCTGGTTGGCATCGTCCGTAAGCCTTTGGCCCTCCCGCAGGTTGAAGGCATACCTCATATTCATGATCCGCTTTCCTGTCTTCAATACATCCTCCTGCTTAAAATCCCATCCCGTTGCTCCTTCAATCAACCTCATCACTGCATCGGGCGGCATGGAGAACCCTCCAAACATACAGAAACCGGAGGTATTGAGTATCTCGGTATGACAGGTGGCCGCCATGTCGACCTGCCCTCTTCCCCCGTACTTATATTTCACTTCGTTTGGAGATTGGAAATCCGCTATCCCCAATCCCCCTTTTACGTGACGGGCGGGTGTAGGATCATACTGATAGGTCCTGGCAAGCATTGGCGAAAACCGGGGGTCATGCATGGGAACCTCAATCCCCCGCACGGTTTGGAGGTATTGGGCCCCCTTTCCCAGTTTCTCAGCTGCCTTTGCTGACCCCTGGGCTAAGAGTTTTCCAAAACCTTTTTGCTCCGCAATCGCTTCGGTAATGGCAACAATGGCTTCCCCATTTCCCCAGGTCAGCTCAATTCCATCGGTGTCGGCTTTTGTCAATATCCCGTTCTCATAGCATTCGATTGCCCACGCAATAGAAGCGCCGACCGATATCGTATCCAGGCCGTACCGGTTACAGATATGATTGCATTTGATGATCGATTCCACATCATCGTTCAGAGTCATCGTTCCGAAGGCTGCCAGCGTCTCATATTCCGGCCGGTCCGTTTCTCCCACGGGCCACTTTCCGTCATCCACTCGATAATGCGCTCCGCAGCCGAGCGGGCAGTTGGCACAGGCATATTTCTTTGTGTTGTATTTGGCGTCGAAAGAAAACGTTCCAAGCTTTGTGATCGATTCCTCTCCCATATCAACCACGCCCACACCTCCCCAGTTTTTCATCGGAGCATCTCCGCTCATGCCCGCGCCTGCGGTCGTCCCGCCTGTGCCAAAATTACTGAAGAGCTTCACCAATTCGACGGTCGGGCCGTTTTTCATTAACTCGGCGATCTCCGAATTCACCGCTTTGATCTTTTCAGGATTCGCCACAGGAATTTTCTTCGTTCCTCTCACAGCGATGGCCTTGAGCCTTTTCGAACCCATCACCGCACCGCATCCGCCTCGGCCTGCCGCTCGGTGCTTGTCGTTGATGATGCCTGCTAAAAGCGACAGCTGCTCACCACCTTGGCCAATGACTGCAGCCCGGAGCTTATCTTCACCCGTCTCTTGAATCAAGGCCTCTTGCGTCTCCACAGTATCTTTTCCCCAGAGAGCACTCGCATCTCTTATTTCAGCCTTCCCGTTTTTAACAAAGAGATAGACTGGCTTATCCGAGGCTCCGGATACGAAGATGCCATCAAAGCCCGCTCGTTTCAGCTCGGGGCCAAAGAAACCACCGGAGTTTGCATCATTCCAGCCACCTGTCACGGGTGACTTGCAGACCACCGTATATCGTCCCCCAAAGAAGGCCCCTGTTCCGTTCAGCGGTCCGGAAATAAAACCTAAAATGTTGTCAGGGCCAAGAGGATCAACGCCGGGTTTCATCCGATCATAGAGTAGTCGGGCGCCAATGCCGTACCCGCCGATAAAATTTCTGGCGAGTTTCTCAGAGAGTGATTTTTCCTCAAGAGTCCCTTTGGTCAAATCCACAAACAGTAATTTGCCTGCATAGCCACCTTTCATCAGACTCCTCCTTGTCTATATAGATGATAGTCTCCTAATATTGATGCCCGTGCCCGTTCCTAACACAATATACCATGCCGGAAAGATATAAAAAATGATAAAGGATGGTTCTTTACTTTGTCAATCAAACCTCCATTCGGGATGTTTTCAAAAACAGAAAGATCAGGTTTGATTTAGAAGTGCAGTACATAGCCATCACCATCAATCCAACCATCCCTGGAAATAGGTCCGGTGTGCCTCACAGCGGCATTTTTTATTCCAGGGCTCCGAGCATTGTCTAATCAATTCAACCTTTGCATCTCCTTCTGGCTTTAGCACCGGACCCTGTATTGAAACATCCTCTTCTCCCAGGAACCTGTCATGATAGACCTCTACTGTGTAGACTTGGCAACGATCGCAGAAATAGTACGACTCAATGTATTCGTCTCCCATGATACTGCCAGAAATGGAGGCCACTCGTCCCCCCTTCCCTTCTTGGCCTAAATCTTCTCCACATTGGGAACACTTGAACATATCCTTTGTCCACAAGATCTGCCCAATCGTCTCTTGAAACCGCCGGACTCACTCAAAGGCCGATTCAATCCGACGCGCGAGGTCCACAAGGGCAAGATATTCATCATTTCTTTTATAAGCCCAGGTAATGATAGCAGCCCCACCCGGTCCTGTGACGATCTCGTAATAATTGACGCTTCCAATTTCATTTCTTTTCGAGCCTGAACCATACCTGCGCATCATAAGGCACCTGGCCGGAGTGTCCTTCCCCCTGGTAGAGAGGTACTTCTCGAAACCCTCCGACGAGGACTTTTTCCACTGTCACCCCACTGATCCTGTATCCACTCTTTTCAAAAACCGTTCTGAAGGGTGTCAACAATTCCTTGTTAAATAATAGTTGAGAGACATATTGATTGATGTCTTTGGTGATAGGTTTACCCCTCTTTGAATCCCAACCAGGATCACGGTAAGCGGTTGTTGCCAGGTATTGACACAACCACGGGTAGTCGATCAGTCTGCCAATAGACAGTGAAGAATAACTACCTTCGAGTTTAGGCGGTTCGGTCTTTAGAAATGCAGCACTCAGAACGGATAACATGGAGTCTTGATCAATGTGACATCCCTTATATTTCGGATGATGTGCACGTAACCTCAACGTATGCCATTTTTGGTTTGATTCAAGAGTGAGGTTACACTCACCTACTTTCGATGACACGATGATCTGTTCTTGAGATGAGGCGATTGTACCGGATAGAGAAAAAAACAGAAGGAAGCTAAGGAAATATTCCCATGATCTCATATGCCATATCTTGATAGATTTCCCTTTGATCATCTCTCTCTTCTATAACGTTCGACTTCAGGATCACCTGATGAAATCAGGGGCAAGTCATTTCCCTTAACGTAGATGGCCAAATAATATTCATTTGGAACAGGCCTAACGATATATGGGTATTTACATAACTGTCAATAGTTTTTTAAGAAATGATGCGGTATTTTTCAAAAAACCTGGTTTATTCTCGTCAGAATTGCGGAGTACGGAAACAAAAATAATTAATGTTTCTATCCTCAACTTGCTTTGCCGATAAATCGCGTGGTCCCAAAGAAAATGGCGATGCCACCGATGAGCAGGATCAGCGTATTTAACGTCACCCATAAAACAATCGCTCGACTCGACGGGAACTGATTTTGAACGGACTGCCTGTAAAAAAGTAGATCCACCAGATTGGCAGCTGGGCGGGAACAGATGAACAGCCCGAACACCACACCGATGATGCCATCTAAATCGTATATACCGGTGAGCGTGCGCTGGGAAGAGATCAAAATGCTGTAAATGACCCCGAGCACGGCTAACATCAATAATATGACAATCCTGAGTTGACTTCGTTGATAATCCATATTGGCTTTTTAGTTTGGGGTTACGAGATCACAACCAAGAGCGTTCCAATAACCAATAAACCATTGCCGATGAGAACCCAGCGGCTGAAGCTTTCATATCGCCGCATAAACATGAAACTTAAAATGAGCACCCAGATAGGAACAGTTCGGTTCAGGAGACTGACGATAATCGCCGATGTATATCCCAGGGCGACATATCGCAGTAACTGGGCCAACCCCGAGGTCAAGCCGCAGGTAATGGCCAACATCATCGAATCGGTTTTTTCAGAGAAAAACTCTCTCCGGTTTTTAGGATTCATGATGATAGAAGGGGCCACTACCACGGAGGCAGCCAAATAGGCGAGAAAACTTCCAGCTATTGGAGAACCTCCCCCTTCTTTCATGGCCAGTTTAATGAAGATCGCACTGCTTCCCCAGAAAACAGCTGCCCCGGCTCCGTAGAAAAAACCCTTATAAACGGTAAAACGATTCACATCCTTTCCCTGGATTCCTCCGGAGAGCGAATTTGGCCCGGTCAGCGTTTTCTCCTTCAGAAGCATGACCAGGGGGCCAGCCAGCGAAAACAGAATCCCCAAGCTCATCAGTTCATTGACCTCTTCGTGGAGAATCAGAAGCGCCAGAACAATGGTCACCATGGGATTAAGACTCGTCACCACATTGGACCGGTTTGAGCCGATGAACTGAATCGATCGGTAGGCCCAGGTTCTTCCCAGGGCAAAGTGAATAATGCCAGAAAGGATCCAAAAGAGAAGGGCTTTCCAGGGGATTTGGGCAAAGCTGAAGAGATTTCCTGTCAACGCAAGAAGCAGAAGGAAGAAAAATGTTCCTGTAAAAATAGAGCCGACAGCGATGTAATTGGAACTCACCCGGAGAACTCCGCGCCGGGTAATGATCGAGTTGACCGCAAAGAAAAAGGCAGAACTGATTCCGAGCAGTGTCCCTAACACAGAGACATTGTCGCATATGGCCATCTATGAGTCAAAGTAATGTAAAAAGTTTGGTTTTCAAAGTCCTGCAAAATTTGAACTTCCACTATATTTCTGATAGACTGTTACTAAGAGATGGAAAAAAACTTATTACGACCGTACAGGTTTTTCTTAAAAGATAGCATCCGAAAGCGAGTGGACTTTTCTCTGACCGACCAGAACAGAGGAATGGACCCTCCTCCTATCGAAAAACCCTACCCAGCCGATGCATTACGAATTGATCTGGTAAAGCCAGCCGAATGGAAACACATTCCTAACATAGACCTTACCAAAGCCATCAGAAACCGGCAGAGCCGTCGAATGTATAAAAGGGAGCCACTTACTTTAGAAGAGGTCTCTTTTCTCCTCTGGACAACCCAGGGAGTCCGGGGAGAGGTTGAATGGGGACATGCCTATCGCACTGTACCATCTGCGGGGTGTCGTCATGCCCTTGAAACCTATCTGGCAGTGTTCCGTTTAGAAGGGCTTGATGCAGGGATATACCGTTATCTTCCGCTGTCACATCAGCTTCTCTTTGAGTTTTCTGAGAAAAACCTCGCGGGGAAGATCGTCTCTGCAACATTTGGCCAGCCCTACGCAGGAAATAGTTCACTGACATTCATCTGGACCGCCATCCCTTACCGTATGGAGTGGCGTTACGGGCTGGCGGCTCACAGGGTCATCGCCATGGATGCGGGCCATGTCTGTCAGAACCTCTACCTTGCCTGTGAAGCCATTGGTGCAGGGACCTGTGCCATTGGTGCCTATGACCAGGAGGCCATGGATCAGTTGCTCCATCTCGACGGGGAAGAAGAGTTTGTAATCTATATGGCCCCCGTGGGCAAAGTCTGAAATGGATAGAAGAGTTCTCGAAGTCAAACTAACGGAGATAACCGCTTGATTGGTTGATGGTTTTGCTTTAGTATACCTGCATAGGGAATTGTGTAAGTACTAGTGTAGTGTCTCTTAAACAAATGGACGTATTCTGAGATAGGTATTCCAAAGAAATTTCGTCGCTCCCCCTTCGACAAGCTCAGGGCGAACGGCTAAGTAGTTGACATTACTGGATCCTATAATCCGTTCGTGGTGAGCCTGTCGAACCATGAACGGATTGGGTTAACTCCAACCATTTGTGAGACACTACACTGGCCTGAAAGAAAAGGGTAGGATTTTAAAGGCTATTTTTGTTATAATGGTATAACATGATCCTGTCATCAGGGTAGGAGGGTATATGTCAGTTGCCATCACAATAGACCTGCCAGAGACGGTATTTTCAGCAATTCGAAAGAGCCCTTCCGAATTCGCAGCAGAGATGCGACTGGCTGCAGCCGTAAAGTGGTATGAAATGGGGGTCGTCTCGCAAGAAAAAGCTGCCGAGATCGCCGGTCAAGCGCGGGCTGACTTTATCCTCTCGTTAGCCCGTTTTGGTGTATCACCCTTCCAATCTACTGCTGATGAAATAATGGAAGACCTTCGTCATGCTGATTAATCATGTCGTGGTTAACGCCTCTCCACTCATCTGTCTGTTTAAGAGCGGATTTGATGATCTATTCCCTTCGTTGTTTAACGATATTGTTGTTCCGGAGCCTGTGAGCAGGGAAATCACCGCCAAAGGAGAATTGGACTTTGCCGCCCAGAAACTCATTTCACTTCCTTGGATACGGGGAGTGAGCGATACAGATGTTGATCCCCGTGTGGCGGCATGGGACTTAGGTAAAGGAGAAAGCGCTGTTATTTCATTTGCATTAAGAAATCCTGGATATTGGGCGGTATTAGATGATCGGGAAGCACGGCGCTGCGCTTTGTCCCTTCGAAGCCACTGTATCGGGACTATTGGAATAATCGTCCTTTCTAAAAAGAGAGGATTGATTCAGTCAGTTGGAGAGACTCTCAAAAAACTCCAAAATGCCGGATTTTGGATATCAGAAACTTTTTTAGACGAAATTTGCAAAAAGGTTGGAGAAAGGTAAAAAATCTCTGGAAACAGGGGAAACTGCCTGTTTCCTTTCAATTTATATCCTACCAACACCCAGTCTCCTTATCCCAATGTTCTAAAAAAGTTTTGGAAATGGGTCAAAGTGTGGTACCCTATTTTCAAGGGGGAAAATCAATACCCCTGATAGTAGGGTAGTGGAGGCTTATTATGACCAAATCAAATCAAGGATACAGGATTGAAAAAGATTCAATGGGGCCGGTGAAGGTTCCAAGGGAAGCTTACTATGGCGCTAATACACAGAGGGCCGTTGAAAATTTTCCCATTAGCGGATACCGGTTCGGAAGGGAATTGATCTATGCTCTGGGTCTCATCAAGTATGCCTCCGCCAGGACGAACTCTGAACTGGGTCTCCTAAGTAAGAGAATGGCTCGAGCCATTGAAAAGGCCTCTCATGAGGTCATGCAGGGAAGATGGGACGATCAATTTGTTCTGGACATCTTTCAAACCGGCTCTGGCACGTCTACCCACATGAACACCAACGAGGTGATCGCCAACCGGGCCAATGAAATCTTGGGTGGCAAAAAAGGAATCTACAAGCCGGTTCATCCCAACGACCATGTCAACCTCTGTCAATCGAGCAATGACGTTTTTCCCACAGCTATTCACATCGCCGCATTCAGCCTTCTCATGGAAAAGCTCCTGCCCGCATTAAGGGATCTCCATCAGACACTCCATGACAAGTCAAAGGAGTTTCATCCTGTTCTCAAAATTGGCAGAACCCATCTCCAGGACGCCCTTCCTATTCGACTGGGTCAGGAATTTGAGGGATATGCGCAGCAGGTGGGGCTCGGCATCTTCAGAATTTTAAATGCCATGGGATCTCTTTACGAACTTCCTCTGGGTGGAACCGCTGTCGGGACAGGAGCCAACACCCACCCACGATTCGCAAAAAAAGTCATCTCCATCATCAACAAAATGGTTGGAGGCCAGTTCCGTGAAGCGTCTTACCATTTTGAGGCGCAGGGTGCCCGTGATGCTTCGGTGGAGATGAGCGGGGCTCTGAAAACTGTAGCCGTCAGCCTTATGAAAATCGCCAATGACATACGGTGGCTGGGTTCAGGCCCCCGTTGCGGGATCGGAGAGATTCATCTTCCCGAGACTCAACCCGGCTCCTCGATGATGCCTGGAAAAGTGAACCCAGTCATTCCCGAATCCATGATTCAGGTCTGCGCTCAGGTGATTGGAAACGATTCTGCGATTACCCTGGGCGGTATCCATGGATATTTTGAACTCAATACGATGATGCCCCTGATCGCCCATAATCTTCTGGAGTCAATCCGGCTCCTTGCCAATGGGGTTGATAATTTCAATAGAAGATGCGTTAAAGGACTGAAGGCAGACCAGAAGCGATGTGAAGAGATGATTGAAAAAAGCCTGGCCCTGGTCACAGCACTCGCCCCCAAAATCGGTTATGACGAGGCGGCCCGCATGGCCAAGAAAGCATACCAGCAGAATAAGACGATCCGGCAGGTGATGGAAGAAGAAAAAATCCTTTCAAAAACCGAGTTAAATCGTATCCTCAATCCCCGCTCGATGCTCACCCCGACAAAAGAAATGAAGAAAGCATAGGTTGAAAGCAGACCCTTGACAATTCCAATGGCGATGATCACCTTTAAATTGAGAGATAGGGTGAGAAAGGAAGGTGATCATTATGTTTTTTATTACCATTTCGGAAATGTTTGGGACGAATGGTGAAAAGATTGCCAGGGAAGTGGCAGAGAGGTTGAACTATACCTTCTATGGAGAAGAAGAACTTTTCAAAGCTGCGGAGGAAATGGGTTTTCTCTTGGATATCAAGAAATTGGACGAAAAGAGTCCAGCCCTCTTGGAAAGATTCTTCAGCGAAAAACCAAAGATCTACCTTGATCGTCTCCAATCCGTCATCTATGAGGTGGCGAAAAAGGGGAATGCCGTCTTCTTTGGCCGTGGGAGTCAACTCCTGCTCCAATCTTTTGATTGTGCCTTTCATGTTTTGGTAACAGGCTCCGCAGAGAAGAGGGTCAAAAGGGTGATGGAGGAAAGAGAGGCCGGCAGAGAGGTAGTTGAAAAGATGATCCACCAATCTGACCACGATAAGAGGGGATTTATCCGATTTGCCTTCGACGAAGACTGGTTAAACCCCAATCTCTATGACCTCATCTTCAATACCGATAAGTTGAGCGTCGATTCGGCATCCAAAATGATTGTTGATGGTGCCCGATCGGAAGAGATAAAGTCCTGCGGCATCGACTCCGTCGCTAACCTTAAGAAACTTTCTATCCAGCGTCAGATTGAGTCTCGCCTTCTGGAGACAGACCTGATGAGTTCATACCTCTTTTTCACAACCGAAGATGGCGAAACGGTGAGGTTTTTTGGTTTTGTCAATTCCGAGGAAGAGAAGGAAAAGGTTGAAATCCTGGCAAGAAAAGTGAAGGATATTAAGAAAGTGTCCAATGATCTGGTGGTGATGAGATCTCCGATGTCGGGCGCTTAATGATTGGGGAGAGAAAGTACAACATGGGGCGAGTCCAACAGGACCGCCTTTTTTTATTTTACGCGGTGAACATCCAGCGACAATAACTCTTCTCAATCCGGTCCACGACTTCATAAAGGATCACGCCCAGGATACCCATTCCCATGATGCCGGTGTACATGGAAAGATAATCCAGTATGCTCCAGGCATCCAGGATGAAAAAACCCAGACCGTTCTCCGTGGCAAAAGACTCAACAAAGAAGAGGACGGCAATGGCAGTGCCAATGCTAACCCTGAGGGAGGTGAGGATCTTTGTAAGACATGCGGGGAAGATTGTATGAAGAAAGATCTGTTGTGGACTGGCACCTAAGGAGAGTACGGAGAGAATCTGTTCTTCATCAATTCCTTTTACAGCATCCCGGGTCGTCACCAGGATCTGGAAAAAGACGATGATGAAGATGATGAAGATCTTGGAAAGATCCCCTAATCCGAAAAGGAGAAGAATGAGGGGGAGAAAAACAATCTTGGGGATCGGATAGAGGAGGTAGATCATGGGCGAGACAAGCTCATCGATCCTCTTTTTTCTTCCTACATAGAGTCCGAGAGGCACAGCTGTTATCAGCGCCCAGAAGAGACTCAGAAGAATCCTGTAACCACTCACACCAAAGTGCGTTCCTAACCCCTTATTCATGGCAGGTAGCAAGGATGAGAAGACAGCATGGGGGTAAGGAAGGATGGGAGTCTTAAATAAGAAGGCCATCACATACCAGACCCCAAAGACCACAGCCACCGCCATAAAAGTTCTACTCTTAAACATCGATTACCTCTTCAAATAGCCTCTCAGCAGGTTGCAGTATTGATGAAAAAGGTCGTTTTGTCTGTATTCAGGACCTCTCTCAGCCATTCCAGTTCCGTCAATGGAGAGAAGGTTATACCCCCCCTCATTCATCACCAGCGCCTTCTCCCCTAAAAAAGCGGCCTCTTCGATGCTGTGGGTGACATGGACCAGACCGAGTTCTCTCTGGCGGCAGATCGAAAGGATCAGGTTTTGTAAATGTTCCCGGGTGAGAGCATCAAGCGAAGAGAAGGGTTCATCTAATAGAAGGAGTGAGGGCTTGAGCGCCAGCGCCCTGGCAATGGCGACCCGCTGCTTCTCTCCGCCGCTCAACTGGTTGGGGAAACGGTCCAGAAGATGGTCAATCGTCAACTCCTTCAGGACCGGAAAGACAGTCTCTTTCATCTCTTTCTTTGAAAACCCTCTGATCCTTAATCCAAGAGAGGCATTCTGAAAAACGGTCTTCCACGGAAGGAGTCTATAATGTTGAAGGACCAGGGCGATCTCCCTTCGATGCCCATTGAGCTGCTCTCCCCTGAAGAGAATCTCACCTTTCTCAGGTTTCTTCAGTCCTGAGAGAAGATAGAGAAGCGTCGTCTTCCCGCAACCCGAGGGCCCGATCACGCTCAACGGAACGCTCGAAGAAACCTCGAAAGAGACCCCTTCGAAGACAATCTTCTTCGATCTGTTTTCATGATAGGCCGCTGATAAATCTTTGACTTCTATCATCTGACGCCTTTTACCCAAATGTCATTCACCAGAGAGGAATGAGTGATCTTTGAAGTCTCAAATCCTTTGCCATCCATCCAGATCTTCACTGCCTGAGTTTCCTCTGGCCTCGGGATCTGGATATCCGAAAAGGGGTTCATCGTATAGACATCCTTGATGGGAGAAGGAAGTCTTCCCTTTTCAACAAGCAGTTCTCGCCATTGCAGTGGATCTTGATTGATCATTCGCACAGCCTGTGCATAGGCTTTACCCAATCGGATCATTGCCTCACTCTCCCTGCGCATGAACAATTCCTGAAAGACGAACACAACCTGTGTCCCTTTCAAACCATAGTCTCCTCCTAACTTCTTTGCCCCTTGAAAAACAGCCAGAGAAGCAAGAGGTTCCGGAAGTGTGGCGGCCTTCACCTTCCCCTCCATCAACATTTGGACCCTGAGAGGAATCTTCTTCACCTCCATCTTCGTTACCTCTTCGATCTTCACCCTTTTGAGGCTGAGCAGGGAATCGGTCACATATTCAGCGATCGTATGGGAAGAAAGGGCAATCTCCTGGCCGCGCAGGTCTTCAACTCCTTTTAGTGATGATCCGGGCGAGGACAGAAGCATGAAGAGGTCTTTCTTGGATGTAGGGAGCGTTATATTCGTCACAATGCTGAAGGGTATGGCTTTGCTTTTTAATAGACTGAGACCGAGGATATCATGGATGGCCCCATGAACGGATCCGGATTGGATGGCGCATCGCGCTCTAATGCGCTCGCAAAGGAGATGATCTCTACCTTCAATTCCGATGAATGAAAGAGTCCCCTCTCCTGAGCCACCAGAAATGGAAGCGATTCCACAACAGGAAGCACACCGATCCGGATGGCAGTTGCTTCGGCTGAGTGATTAAAAAAGAAGGCTATCGTTAACCCTACAATCAAACAGAAGAGGGTTGAAAGCCTGTTCATTGTTTCTCCTATTGCATTAGAGTATCGAGAAGAATAGTCAGAAAGAGAGCGCTGGCCGTCCCGTACCATTTTGAAGCGCTAAAGTGCTATCTCTTTTTTAAAAACGAGTAGAGAATTACCCCTCCCGCCATCATGATGAAGGAGAAGACCTGGCCGAGGGTGAAGGGACCTATGATGAACCCGATGTGAGCGTCTGGTTCTCTGAAGAATTCTACAAAGAATCTGAAACACCCATAGAAGAAAATAAACAGAGCAAGAAGGCCTCCTGTGGGAAGTTTTCTATCCTTGAGAAGCCAGAGGATGGCAAAAAGAACTCCTCCTTCCAAAGCGCACTCATAGAGTTGAGAGGGGTGCCTGGGTACGTTGCCTCCTCTTGGAAAAATCATTGCCCAAGGAAGATCGGTTGCCCGACCATAGAGCTCTCCATTGATAAAATTTCCGATTCTTCCAAGGCCCAGACCGATAGGGGCAGTGACAATGATCAGGTCTGCCACTTTCCAGAAAGATCTTCTATTCTTCCACGAAAACAAAACCCCAACAACGAGCACACCGATCAATCCCCCGTGAAACGACATCCCTCCGCGCCAGACAGCAAAGATCTGAAGGGGATCGGCGAGATACATTTTGAGATCGTAAAAGAGGACGTATCCCAGACGCGCGCCCACCATCAGGCCGATGATGAGATAGAAGTAGAGGTTTTCAACCTCGATTCTTGTGATTCCAAAATCTTTCTTCTTCATCTGGTAACGGACCAGGAGGTAGGAACCGATAAACCCTAAAACATACATC
Organism: Deltaproteobacteria bacterium; assembly: GCA_016875195.1. Classification (GTDB taxonomy): domain Bacteria; phylum Desulfobacterota; class BSN033; order BSN033; family UBA1163; genus RBG-16-49-23. Next base: position 42,666 of record VGRY01000008.1, on the reverse strand, counting down.
ATGCCGTACCAGCTGACCTTGATCAGCCCCAGATCGATCATGATCGGATTGAAGTCCACTGTCATATCATCTCACCTGCACTCATTCTATTCAATAACAGATAAAGATTCAATCCATTTTTAGGAGAGCTCTAAAAAATGTTTCGCTCTCTAATTAGAGATTTTTGGGGTTTTCCAGAAATCTCTTTAGAAATAGGTTGACCTTTAGCGCTGGCTTCTATATAATTTATTTCATTCAGTGGGCACTCATGAATAATAAAATATTTGAGGGGTTTCGGCTAAGGTTATGGTTACGAAGCCCGTTTCGTCATTCGGTAACGGTTATGTATAAAAGAATTTAACACGATAGACGTAGCTTTTTAAAGACGATACGGGCATCGTTACCGTTAAACAAGACCTTTATTTTCTGAGGAATTCGAACTATGGATGAACCGTCTAAAAAACAGCAGATCCTTCAGGACCTGAAGAAACTGGTCCTCTCCAAGGCTTCTATCGTCTATATCCTCTCGGATGAAGAGGATCGTCTGGAAGCCCTTCTCAAAGAGCTTTGCACCACCTTTCAACAGAGGCCCAAACTCTTCATCTGGAATCCCTTCCAGGGGCTGGCCGGGGAGGAGGAAACCATAGAGAATTCCAAGGCCCCTCTCGATGCCCTGGATCGGGTGATCCAGCGAACCGATCAGGCCTTTTTTCTTTTCGAGGGAATCCACTCTCTGATGAACAACGATCCCCTGCTCACGAGGAAAATGAAGGATGTCCACCGTGTCCTCAGGAACCGCTACTCCACCCTTTTTATCATTGCACCTGCTCTGGTGGTACCAGAGGAGCTCCGCCGGGATATGGTCGTATACGAACTTCCCATGCCCGACACTTCTGAGATCGAGCGCATCTTAAACAGTGTCATTACTGGAATCCCGAATGCAGCCAAACTGACAGAATCTCTGACATCCGACTCGAAAGAGAAAATGGTGAAGGCGGCCCTCGGTCTCTCCCTTGACCAGGCAGCCCGTGCTTTCCGGTCCGCCCTGATCGGAAGGACAACATTCGATGCCTCTGTCATCGACGGAGTCATCGAAGAAAAGGGTCAACTGATCAGAAAGTCAGGTGTACTGAATCTGGTGACCAACCGGCCCACGCTCGACGAAGTGGGTGGTCTTGAGAACCTCAAAGATTGGCTGAAGAAAAGAGGTAATGTCCTTAGCAAAGAGGGAAAAACCTTCGGCATTCAACTCCCCAAAGGAGTACTGATCACAGGCGTTTCGGGATGTGGCAAGAGCCTCTGTGCCAAGGTCTTTGCTTCTTTCTGGGGTATACCTTTACTACACCTCGATATGGCGCGTCTCTACGATGGGACAGTCGGAGAACCTGAGAAAGCTCTCCAGATCGCTCTTCAAACCGCTGAGACCGTGGCTCCTTCTGTGCTCTGGATCGATGAGATTGAGGCAGGCATCAGTGTTCAAAGCCAAAAAGCGGGGGGCGGTACACAATCGAGGGTCTTTGCCTCTTTCCTCACATGGATGCAGGAAAAGAAGAACTTCGTCTTCATTGCCGCCACTGCCAATGTGATCGAACTTCTTCCTCCTGAGGTTCTGAGAAAAGGCCGCTTCGATCAGATTTTTTTCGTCACCCTTCCCAACGCCCAGGAGCGGAAGTCCATCCTCTCCATTCATCTGCAGAGGAATGGCGCAGACCTTTCAAAGATCAATTTTAGTATGTTGGTCAAGGTGACAGAAGGATTTAACGGGGCCGAGATTGAACAGGTGGTCTATGGGGCCAAGATCGATGCCTTCACCGAGGGCCGGCCCCTCACAGAACATGATATCATTATTGCCGCAGGAAATACGGTTCCTCTTTCAACGACCATGAAAGAGGAAATCGGAAGGATGGAACGCTGGGCTTATAACCGCGCTATTATGGCCTCTAAGAATTAAGGCTACCTCTAAAAATGTCATTCCGGTCCCGATCTTTATCGGGAGAATCCAGAACCTCTTGATATGACTGGACTCCGGTCGTTGCGACTCGAAACCGAGTTTTCACCGGAGTGACGAATTTTGAATTATTAGAGGTTCCCTTAATAATCCTCCTCTTCATCTTCATCGTTGTCATCATAATCTTCTTCGTCTTCTTCGTAATCGTCGTCTTCTTCCTCTTCTTCTTCCTCTTTCTTCTTACGTTTGGTCTTCAGATCGATCTTTTCGAGGCTCTCATCCCCCAGATCATCGATCACCTCATTAAAGAAGAGCGCCAGAGAAACCAGGTATTCCTCGGGGAGTTCCCGGAACCATTCCATGACCTTTTCTGCAATCTCCAGCTTCTCACTACCCGTGGCATTCTCCACCAGGTCAACGGCCTTACGGTAATGCTTATTGAATACGCGGATCATAAAGAGATTTCCCTCCCATAGCAAATTGGGGGACAAACCCCAGATGAGATTTCTAAATTAGTCTCAAAATCCCTTCTCATCAGCTTTTTTACTCTAACCTATTTTCATCAAAAAAACGATCTCACATTTTTGGGGAAAACCCTGTCAATCGAACCTTGTAATCATGATGCCGACAAACGGCATCTTTAAAAGATACTCTTTTAACGGAACCTTCTTCACCTCTCCGCCTTTCTCTTTTGTTCCGCTGGCATGGATGAGATAGGCTTCTTGCTCAATTTTGATAATCCCAATATGTCCAACGATCTCACCCAGCTTCCTTTTTTCAATCTCCTTTATGAAGAAGAGGATATCCCCGTTCTTCACTCTCTCTATTCTGTTACGGATTTGATTAGAAGGAAGAATATCCACGAAGGGTTTGCCCCTCGAACCCTTGATGCGTTTTGTCTTTCCAACCTGTGAGGTGATCTCCCTTCCCCACTTTCCGCTTGTAACCATATCCTCCCCGTATTCAAATCGGTTCTCATAATTGAGGACCTTCCCGTCCTTCAGAAGCCCTTTTGAATGAAATCGTCTCTCAAGGGCAACCTGAATCGCTTCTTCAGGGTTGCGGCTCAGGGCAAGCTCTACTACCCGGAAAGTGAGATACATGCAATCCATTCTCTCATCTGCCACGATCGCTGCCTTTGTGACATATTCACCCATGGGATCTTGATCGTACGGCGTTCCAATAAATTTCTCCGCCCAGAACACAATCCTCTCCCCTACGGTTCGATCCTTCAGGGGAGACTGAAATTTTTGGATTTCTTCATCTGTCAAGGCAAAACAGATTTGGGGAAAGAGAAGAATGACAAAAAAGAAGAGAAAAACGGGGTTGAAAAATCTCCTCGTCTTCATATAGAACCAGTCTAATGCTTTATCCTAAAAGTTGCAAGAGGATCAGGTAAGAACATCTTTCACTTAGGGAATTTGACTGCTTCAATCTACGAGATGTTCATTTCGCCAACGAAGGATTTCCTGTTCGCAGGCCTTGCAGAAATTGGCAGATTTCTGGTCAATCTCTTCGACGTAGGTGGAAGTATTCATCACACATCTTAAATTGAAACAGTGAATGAGACCAAAGGTGTGACCTAATTCATGGATGCTCTCTTTCAGGAGACGATTTTCAAACAGGGATCTATTCTCAGGAATGCCGTAAAATGGATTATGAAGGCGATGGGCAGAGACGATCGCCCCGGGTCCATTCAGCTGGGCTTCACCAAACAGAAAGGTGAAGATGGGGATGAACAGGTCCATCTCGGTCACCCCCAGGACTTTCATTGTTTCGGATGGAAGATCATGGATCAACTGGACCAGAAAACCGCTGGAGTTGTACTGGTTTCGAACAGAATCATAGACCGTAGAAAAATCAACGGGGTGCTTTCGAACCCGGGTCTGGACTTTGAACGTCTGATAAAGGTTTTGCTTGAGGGAGGAAAGGTACGCTTCCTCGATCTTGCCAATGGGGACGATGTCAATATAGGACATGGATGGACGGACGACCTCTGTTCACCCCGTTAGAAATTCTGCTCCTCCACAACAGGACGTCTCACCTCCCGATGGAACTTTAGCTTCACATGGAGCACACAGTAAAATTTTCTAACGGGGTAAATTATATTTTTTGATCTTGTTGTAAAGGGTAACCCTGTCAATCTTGAGTATCTCCGCAGACTTCGAAATGTTTCCACTGGTTTTCTCTAAGACTCGCTGGATATGAACTTTCTCTAAATCCTCCAGGCTCTCTGCGTTCGTTAAATTTTGTTTGGCAGGGGAATGCAGGTTTAAATCCTCCGGTTCAATCCTATTTTTCTTTCCCACCACCACGAGGGCTCTCTCGATGGTATTTCTCAGCTCGCGAATATTGCCCGGCCAGTCATACTGAGTCAATATCTTCATCCCTTCCGGAGAGATCTCCGTCACTTTTTTATTCATCGATTTGGCATATTTCTCGAGAAAATACTGGGCGAGGAGGGGAATGTCCTCGGTTCTTTCTCGAAGAGGTGGAATGTGAATGGAAAAGACATTGAGACGGTAATAGAAATCCTCTCGAAAATTCTTCTCCGCCACCTCTTTTTCAAGGTCGGTATTCGTTGCGGTAATAACCCGGAAATCCACGTTGATGACTTTATTGCTTCCCAGGGGAGTGAACTGTTTGGTTTCAAGGACACGAAGGAGATCCATCTGCATTTTTGGCGAGATATTTCCAATTTCGTCAAAAAAGATGGTGCCCCCATTGGCCATCTCCAGCTTCCCTTTTCTTTTGTACTGGGCTCCGGTAAATGCGCCCTTCTCATGGCCAAAGAGTTCACTCTCGAGAAGGCCCTCGGCCAGGGATCCGCAGTTGATCGAAATAATCGGGAAATATCTCCGGTTGCTCTTTCCGTGGATGGCCTGGGCAACCAGCTCTTTCCCGGTTCCGCTTTCTCCACGGATCAGGACCGTTGCATCGGTCTGGGAAACCACTTCGATCATCTCCAGTATCTTTTTAATCTGTGGGCTTGCCCCAATAATTTCATCCTGCAGGGATAGCTCCTCCACCTTCTGCTTCAGCTGGATATTTTCAGCCACCAGCCTCCGGTGGTTGATCGCATTGCGGATTAAAACCGATAGTTTGTCCGGATCGATGGGCTTGGAGATATAATCGAAAGCTCCGTCCTTCATCGCCTCCACGGCTGTATCCACAGTAGCGTAGGCGGTAATGATGATCACGACGATCGTCTTATCGATCCTCTTAATGTGTTTCTGAAGCTCGATTCCGTCCATGCCGGGCATCTTAATATCAAGCAAGGCGATGTCCCAGGGGCCTTCCTGCAGTTTTCTCAAAGCCTCCGAGGCATTTTCTGCAGTATCGACCCGATATCCCTCAACTTTAAACCAGTTATATAAGGAATCCCTCACTGAAAACTCGTCATCGACGATTAAAATGCTGAATCTCTGTTGATCCATCTCCCCCCTCCTCAACTCTGGGACCCAAGGTTGTTCGAATGGTTGTCCAATCTCTCCTGAACTTTATAAGGCTCCCTGGGCAAGTAAATGGTAAAGGTTGTTCCCTCATTCGGTTTGGAATTCACTTCGATTTTACCCTCATGTTGCTGAATAATTCTGTAGACGACCGCCAACCCTAATCCAGTGGATTCTTTGGTCGTGAAGAAGGGTTCAAAAATCTTGGGCAGGATCTCCTCGGGGATTCCAAAGCCCGTATCTGAAATGACGATTTGGATGTGCCGTTTCTCTAAAAATCTCGTCTTGAGCGTTAATTTCCCCCCCTTGGACATCGCTTCGATGGCATTGATAAACAAAGCAACGAAGATTTGCTGAATGCCGCTGGAGTCACAAAAGAGGAGATCATCTCCTTCGGCCAAATCCAGAGCCAGCGACACCTCCTTTAGATCCATATTATGTTTAACCAACCGGATGCTATTATTAATAATATGATGGAGCCTCTCTTCCGTCCATTTGCCAAAATCCTTTTTGGCAAACACCAGCAGGTTCTTGACGATTTCGCCGCACCGTTTGGCTTCATCCTTGATCACGGTCAGATATTTGACAGAGTCTCCCGAAGAAAAAGAGGAGGGGTTCTGGATGATCTTCAAACAGAGGCTCGCATAAGTGAGGATTCCTGATAAGGGGTTGTTGATCTCATGAGCGACGATCGCAGAAAGCTTGCCAAGGGAGGCGATCTTTTCCACCAGGATGAGATGGGCTTGAGCCTTCTTCAGCTCTTCGCTTTTCTCCTGGACCTTTCTTTCCAGGATGGCGGACCATTCCTGGTTGGCCTCATTGGCCGCCTTCAGTTGTCTGGTCATCTGGTTAAACGATCGAGCCAATTCTCCCATCTCATCATTCGACCTAAAATCGATGGAATAGTCCAGGTTCAAGTTGGCCACTTCCCTGGTTCCTTTGGTCAGCTTTCGGACGGGGGTATGAATCAGCTTGATAATGAAGCCCCCGAATAACAAGGCGGTGATCACAATCATGATGCTTGAATAGAGAATCATCTGCTCCTTGGTCCTCTGAGTCTCTTCATCCACAGCCTTTAACGATAGCTTCACATCCAACAGCCCGAGAAGTTTATCTTTGGGAGAATGGCCATGACAGGGAGCGTTGAAACATTCAGGTTCATTCGCAATCGGATTAATGAGACCCAGCACCCGATGTCCTTGGGGAGAGGTAAAAATTCGGATTCGATTCTGGGTGGTCAGATGTTCCAGGGGAGGAACATTCTTATGACAGACCGAACATTGTTCTGCATCGATGTCCACCGTGGTGCCAACTTCGGTTAAGTTGTCCGAAAATGAAATTTGCCCCGGCTTATTATAAATTCGAACTCCCTCCACACCCTCTTCCTTGGCAATAGTGGACATGATATTCTGAAGATGTTCCCTATCGTTCTTCAACATGCTGTATCGGGCAGAGCCTTTGATCAGGTCGCTGGCCTGAATCGCGCTGTGCATGACGCTTTCATTAATATGGGTAATGTAGGAGGTGATATTAAAATACATGATGCCTGCAAAGGAGATGATGAGCAGAATGGCCAGCAGAAAGTAGAGCTTAAAGCTCAAGCTCCTGAAGCTCAGCCCCGCCATCACCAGCAGAATTTTTTTAAAGAATAGCCTTTTTACCCAGTCTTGCACTGCTGCCATTTCCTTGCCCTGAAATGAAATTGTATCCCTTGGATCAATAAATCATTCTGTTTTCGGTTCATCCGGGAATTGAGCGGGTAACCTCCCCTTATAACTCCCCCTCATCCCCTCTTGGTTTCGAGTCCCGATCTTCATCGGGACTTAAACGTAGGGGGTGGGAAGCACCCATACGAAAGCCGGATGAATCTTGTTCTCTTTTACCATAATCTTTAATCAGCATCAACGTAAAAATTGAAATGGAGGATCATGAAGGAGGGGGAAGTGAAGACCGGTTAAACGTGTGACTTCCCGGATTGGGGATGGGGTGAAAATAACCTCTATGCCTTTGTGTCAGGAGAGAACTTCTCTCCTCTTCGCAGAAAGTTATTCACCAACCGGATATATCGTTGTGGGCCAATGAGTTGTTTTATGTCTCTGAGGGTAACCTCCCCATCCTGCATGGTCATGCCAAGCCATTTCTGCCTGATTGGCAGTTCAGAAATGACCTCCGTTTTAAAGCGTTCCCATTCTTTCCGGCACCACGAAAGTGCCCCCTCTCCAGAGAAGAAATTCTGTTGGTCTCGTTGAAGATGTTTAGGGGTCAGGGTCATCAAAAACCCATCTCCCTCGGAATCCCGGTTGAGCAATGAGGGTCGATCTTTCAATCTCTGGTTGACCGACAGAATCAATCCGCTGATGGGGGAAACAATATGCAGCATGCCCTCCTCCTGGATGATGGAACAGAGGCTTTCTCCCTGGTTGCTCCGCCCTCCCGAAAGAGGGAGAATGACGGCCGTCGCTTTTCCGATGAGTCCCCCCAGGAAACGATCAATGCCAATCCGGACCTCATCACCCTTTTCCACTTTGATCCATGTATGTCTGTAATGGTAAAACAAATCTTCTTTAATCTTTAAGCGGCGGAGGTCCTCCCTTGCCCCCTCCTCCTCTTCAGCATCCCTTTCCGGTGGAGGGGGCGTGAGTTTTTCTCCGGTTTTCAGATGTTTTATCTCCGGAGGGGCGGTCGAATCAAAGGAGGGAGCCGAGGAGAGATTTCGCAGTTCCCAATCCAGAGGACACTTCTCGCACTGCAAATCATATTTACAGAGTTTATAAGAGATGAGGCCGGCGGTCATCCAGACACATTTGATCGATTGATCAGGGATGAGTGGGTATCCATCTTTCTTCGGAGAGTTGTCTATTTTCCCGTCCATTTTCTTACCCTCTCAACACATCTTGGTGATGATCCTATCTCAACAACGCCTCACATCAAAACCTCATGCTCTTTCTTCTCTGGAAGACAACCGTTAAAACCCTTCTCGGCCCTTCCTCCTGTTTTCAACCTTCGGTGATCAGAAAATAGTCTTTCGCAATTTCATCCCATTTTTCTCGATCGAGGCTTCTGGCCATACCGTCGACGAGCAAACCGCCGTCTTGATACACCAAGCCCAGATTGTAATTCATCCTGGACAAGAGGCTCTCTCGCACCTCTTCCATCCATTTCTTGGCCACGCCTCCTGAAAGTAACTGTCTTTTATCCACGGAAAACTTGGGCGCCTCCACTTCCATCAACCAGTTGTTGTAGGGGTCCTTATTAATCGCACCCGGGGACTGGATCACCTTTTCATTGATCGCGACCACTCTTCCACCGACCGGGGAAAGCATATCGATTGTCTTCGAATCGACCTTTAAGGTCCATCCCCGATCACCCTGACGGAGGGTCGAACCAACCGCAGGGACCTGAATCCCGTTAATGCCTCCCACGAGCTTTTGGGCAAAATCGTCAATGCCAATCTTCACCGTTTGTTGATTCGCTTCGGGGGTGGCCCAACTGTGCCCCAGATGATAATACCGTCCCTCCGGGAGCCGAAACCATTCGCTGAGGGTGGGAACAATCCGCTCGGCCACCTCAAAGATGGCTTTGGCAGGCCTGTTCAATAATCTCCAGAAGGGGATGAAGAGCAGCAGAAACCCGATGACCAGCAGATACTCGATGTGTTTGGTAGCAAAAATGTCTACATAGCTGAAGCCTTCCATTGTGGAACCTCCTTTCTGAGGGTTAAACTCTCTTCACGATGATGTCCTTCTCTTGCCCATTCTGGTGACTCTTGGATCACCGGCATCCGGTTCACGATCCACCTGAACACCCACACTTCGGTCAGGATGATGGCCATGGTGATCACAATTTCCATCCAGGAAGGAAAGTATCTCTGGCTCCATGGCACGTACCATTTATAGGCGATGACAGAGATATTGAGCCGGTTGATGATAATTCCAAGCACCGACAGGATCGCCGCTACCCGGATGACTGTAAAATTCTTGTACCGGACTCCCCTTAAGAACATGTAACATGGGAGTAGGACCAGGCCAAAAATTTCGACCAAGTACCAATATCCCATGGGAGAAGCCAGAAGCCCCCATTGTTTCCCATGGATGAGGATCAGGACCTTCATGAAGAAATAGACAAACAGGGCTCCTGCGCAGGCCTTGCCCAGACCAAGGACGATCTCATTAAAAGATTGGTGATGTTTCTCATCGATCTGATGACTGAAGACCTTGTGGCTGATGGTCCCTTCAAAAATAACCATGGACAATCCCGCGAAGATACTCGATGTGAAGAAGAGTACCGGGATAAACTCGGTGTACCACAGGGGATGGATCTTATCCTTGGCCATCAAAAAGAGCGCCCCCAGACCCGATTGATGAAGGGTGGAAAGGGCGATGCCGAAGATGACCGCACCGACGGTCAATGACCCAAGGATCTTCCTGACTCTCTTGAATCCCAGCCATTCAGCGATAGCCGGGGAGAATTCAATAAACAGGGAAATCATATAGAGCAGAAAGTGCCAGGAAACAAGGAAGAGCACTGAATTGACTCCGAACTTATTTCCAAGGATGGGGTTGACGATGTTCCACCACCGGCCGAGGTCCAGCAAAATGGCGCCGGCATAAAAGACATAGGCAAGGAACCCGTTGAGGACCGTTGCCCGGACCACCGGATGATACTTTTCCGTGCGAAGGATATAGACGACAAAGGTAAGGATGTAGGCGCCGCCGGCAAAGGCGACTCCTACCATCACGTCAAACCCGATCCATATCCCCCAGGGAAACTCCTGGGATAAGTTGGTCACGGCGCCCAGCCCTTTAACTAAACGATAGACAATGAGCACACCACCGAGAAGGATGATGGGAAGAGTGATAACATTAAAAGGGGTCAAGAGCTTCCCCTTCGGCTTCAGCTCTTTGCGGATAAAACCCACAAAATCTTTAACGCTCTTTATTTCTCCTGCTGTGGCTGTCTCATTCATCATCTTTCTCCTCCTTTCCTCTTCTTCTCCTCTTCTCTTTTGGTGAGCGCGTTCAATCCGATTAAGAAAGCAGGCCAGAGCAGAAGAACAATGGGCACGGAGTAGAGAAAACCTTTGCTGTACTCAGGATAGGCGATGTTCCCCAGGTCTGTTCTGAAACCAAGCTGTTCGAAAGGAACCTTCGAAATATAAAGATACCCCGTTCCCCCCACTTCATGCTCTCCATAGATGTGGGTGAGATACTCTCCGGGGTTTTTGTAAATCCGACTATTGGCTTCCTCGATCATCTTTCTCCTTGGGCCAAAGCTGAGCGCCTCTTCCGGGCAGGCTTCGACGCAGGCCGGAATCTCTCCCTTCTCCAGTCGATCCCAGCACAGGCTGCACTTCTGAATTCTGGGGTTAGAACTTTCATATTCAAACTTTGGCATTTCAAATGGGCAGGAGGGCATGCAGTATCGGCAACCCATGCAATTTCTCTCCCAGGTGACAGGCCCTTCCTTTCTCTTTTCCATCGCCTTCACCAGGCAGGCCGCCACACATCCAGGCTGATTGCAGTGCATGCACTGCTGCTTGACGAAGACCTCCCCTTTTTCTGTTTGATAGCGGCTGACCACCGTCAATTGGGTGACGCTTGTATTGCGCTTCTTCTCAAATACCGAGCTGTCGCCGATATCCGGGACAGGCATGTGATTGGCTTGCGCACATGCTTCTTCGCAAGCACGGCAGCCGACACATCGGGTTGTATCAACCAGTATCCCGACAAATTCTTTGGGGGGAACAGACGCGTCTGCTTTAAACTTTTTGGGGGCAACAATATTTCCCATTGCAGCGCCTGCGATTCCCCCGCCCACAATCCCTCCACCAAGTACTTTAAGAAATTTTCTCCTGTTAATTCCCATGGGGCTCCTCCTCATTTTTTTTCAGTGGGCAATGCGTTTGCTTTGTTTGATAAGGGTGCTGATTACCAAGCAGGTGATCAATGTCATCAGAGCTAAGGTGGTTACCATAAGATCCCCTCCTTTCATGTTTTTGTCGTCAATTTGGAGTAGAATGGAATAATTGGCTAACCAATATCCTCCACAACTTCTCATCTAATTTGTCAGCGATTCCGCGGACCACTTCTTCCCCATCGCCATAGACCATTCCGAGCGTTTGATGACTGATCGCGGATCTCAGTTTGGCCTTGACTTGATCGAAGGCCACTCGAAACTGGAAAGAGTCCATCAATGCGGGCATTTCCCCGCCGAGATTGTTTGGTTTAATCTTTAGAATCCATCCTTGATCATAAGGAGAGCGGTTCGCCAGAGACGGATCTTTAAGGAGCTTCTCATTTAAGTCCACAACCGTTCCACCCAATGGAACGATCTGGCTCAATTTCCGTTTACCATGACGGACTTTCCAGCCGACCTCCCCTTGTTTCAGTTCCATACCAATGGGTGGCACCTCGATGGCCTCAATATCTCCCATGACCTCCTGGGTGAAATCATCAAGACCCACCATCACAGACTTTATCCTTTGATCTCCTTCAATCTTTGCCCAAGCATGTCCTTTGTGATAATAGACATCTTTTGGAAACTGGAGTGGACTTCCAGGGACTGCGCCCACCGGAGAAAGCGCCATCTCCCCTCTCTCCACCCAGCGAATGGGAGTCACTACCTTTGCCCTGGCATCCTCAGATAACCTGGCTAAAAAATTCGACCGCTCCATCTCGGCCACTGAAAGTTCTCTTTTCTCAACCCAGCGGCGTACGAAGCTTCCTGCTACGATCGCGAAAACGAATGTTAGAAAAACCAGGATAAGTACCATACTCAATTCCCCCTTTCTTTTTCTTTTTTGATCTCGTCCTCACTATTCCAAGAAACGGGCCAAAGTTTAACGTTTTCACAAAAATATTATTTTTTCAATTAATATATAATGATTACAATTTGTTCGATGGTTTAAAAAATTGAAATATAAAGTTTCTCTACACGGGGGGTTAGTGGGGATATGTTGAATAATTCTACGGCAGTTTTTCTATTTTCTCTTAACCGCTTAAATAATTTACATTTTTTATTGTTTAATAAATAAACACCAGACTATTAAAATTTTCAACACTTCCGGCTTGCCAGCTGTAAAAAAAATAAACTACCTGGCTTCGGCATCGTTATTATGAATCAAATTATTTAGGGAACCTCTAAAAATTCCGAATTCGTCACTTCCGCCACGTATCAAGAACGGGATAAACTCCGGTGGGAGTCCAGTCGTTGCGACTCGAAACCGAGTTATTTCGTCCCGTCAAAAGCGGGACTGGATTCTCCCGATGAAGATCGGGACTGGAATGACATTTTAGAGACACCCATTAGTTTTACCTAATCCCGTTTACGGAAGTTCCTCAAGTCTTGAGGATCGAGGTGTATGTAGTAGTGAATTGGAAGTACTTCAGGGTAGGAATATAATAATGATGTCAGAAAAACTCTCCATTTTATTTGACACCAAAGGTAAATTTTTTTATATTGATGTCTGTGCCGGAGTGGTGAAACTGGTAGACGCACGGGACTCAAAATCCCGCGGGGCTCAAACCCCGTGTCGGTTCGATTCCGACCTCCGGCACCAATTTTTTATTAATTCATAAAGAGGTCCGAAATATGAAGAAATATCTTCTACAAGTGGTTATTGAACAGGACGAAGATGGAGCCTTTATTGCAAATTGCCCAGCATTAGAAGGGTGTTATACACAGGGCGATACCTATGAAGAGGCGATGAGAAATATCAAGGATGTCATTCAAATGTGTCTGGAAGAACTGAGGGAGGAAAAGAAGAAAGTTGACCTTAAACATCCTGAAGTGATAGGGATGAAATGGGTTGAAGTGACTCTATGAATGATACCAAACTACCGGTACTGAAGGCTCTGGAATTAATACGGGCCTTAGAGAAACTTGGTTTTTCCTGCACAAGAAAGTCAAAGGGCAGCCATTTTCGTTACAAACATTTGGATGGAAGAATTACAACGATCCCCGTTCATAAGGGAAAAGATATTAGTAAGGGTCTCTTAAGAAAGATTCTGAGAGATGTGGACATCTCGATTGAGGAATTAAAGAAATTACTGTAATTCCCTACCCTTGATTAAGAGTTCCTCTCTTGACTACTGTTTTATACTTTCACTGATGGTCAATAAATACCGAATTACCGTTGCCTGACCCTCCTGCCGGCTTTTATCGTTTTCTACGGAAACAAGACAAGAGCCAGATTTCGCACTACCGGTTGATTGTAACGATGCCAATGCGGTCAGCCCAGTACTTGTCACACAGAATAATCCATGCCCTGGTGGTGTTTATTGCGAGCACTATAGATGTGGTCAAGCCTTCTGCTGTCCCTGGGGGTATTTTTACTCCAATATTTGCACATGTCGATGTTACAAAAATAGCTATGATGCTGGGGCTAATTGCAACACATATTTCAGGTGCAATTAATACCATAACGTTCAACAAAATAAAAAATGAAGAAAAGGAGGAGAAAATGAAAAAACTATTCTTTTGCCTGATTCTCACAGTTTTTTTGGCATCCTCATGTGTAAAGCACGGTCCTTTTACGGTAGGTAAACCATATGGCGGTCCTGCTCCCTACGGTGACGGTATCCATCCTGGAATTGATTACGATATAAATACAGGTACACCCATCATCGCTGCCGCCGATGGAAGAGTTGTTCATATTGCAGTCGCTGACGATGGAATTGAAAATGGTATGCAAGTGGTAGTCACACACGAAACCCATTTTTACACAATTTATGCTCATCTTAGTAAGGTGGCTGTTAAGAATGGACAATTGCTGAATAGGGGGCAGTTAATCGGTCTCTCTGGGGCCTCTAACAATTATAACCGTAAAGACCATCAGCATCTACATTTTGGAGTCTGCAAATTTGGTACTCCTGATTGCAGGAGAATGGTTAATACAATTGACCCCAAAAAGGTCTGGTTAGGTGGACAGCCACAATGTTTTGATCCGAAGATGAACTATTCAGTCGAAGACCCCACAGGAATGAATAAAGAGGAAAGAGATAAATGGCAGCAAGAAGATGGTGCTCTTTGGGCTGAAATGGATAAATATCCAAGAGGTAGCCCAGAAAGGGCCGATATTATGAAAAAGATTCTTGCACACGCTGGTTTGAGAAAATCGTTACCGCCGTTTCTAACCATTCCAATTGCCTGTGGGGATTATGGAAAGGCGTTAATTGAGGAAAGCAAAAGAAAACAATAGAGAGAGGCTCTTGCACTGAATCGTTGACCCTGTAGGCAAACATTTGCGTTAAAGGGATGGGAATTACAATTGCGCTTAATTCCCGTCGATTACGCATGGTGTTATACTTCCTTTCCCCCCGTAATCATCAAAGTTAAATGTTAGATTATTTTGCGGCCTTGTGCTATACGTAACATATTCTATCTTTTTTTAATGGAAGTCTCTTCCTTACCCAAATCAAAGAATTTATGATTCGTTCATTAGCCCCCTTGCTATGATCTCGATATATTCCTTATGGTTCATTCGGGAATTAAGTAGGTAACTTCCCCTTATAACTCCCCCTCCCCCCCCTCTTAAACTTAAGAGGGGGGGAAAGCACCGATACGAAAGCCGGAAGAACTCAATTTATAATCCCCTCTGTAAGTCAAGCAATGTTGTCTTAAAATGGAGTTGGGGGTTTTAAGTCAACTTGAACTGACTAATACTATCAACTGTCCAGCAAAAGGGAAGGTTAGGTATAGCACTTCAATGAAGAGTGTCGTGCGATCAGATCGAAGTGGGAGTCTTTATGCAGCAACAGGCAGTGATATTCGATTGCGAGAACAGCGATCAAGAGAATCCTAATCTTTGCTTTTTTTCTTGAGGAGGGTTAGGAGATCCGAATCTTTTGGGGTTTTGGCATTTGGCTTCTCTGATTCGAACTCAGCCTTCAGCTCTTCCCTCTTCCACTCTTTCTCTTTAATCAGGTGCCTTTCAATCCAGTGGTCGAGGGTCTTGATATCGAAGAGGACCCGGTCTCCGATCTTGAGGTAGGGAAGTTTTTTCATGGAAGCCATTCGATAGATCGTATCCGTGGAAAGGCTCAGGTACTGGCCCGCTTCTTTGGCGGTAATCAATCTCCTGAGTTCCGGGATTTTCTTGATCCGGTCATCCACGCGTTCAAAATATTTTTCGGCCAATATATCCGCCAGCATATCTAAAAATTCTTTCACAGGGGGTCTTTCTTCTTTTTGTGCCATCTTTCTTCCTCCCTCAAAAAAAGATGAATAACCAAACACCAAATTCCCTGCCTACCGGCAGGCAGGCAAACACCAAATAATAACCAATACTCAATTTACCAAACCTATTCCTGTTTGGTCATTTTGCTGTTTGGTTATTGGAATTTATTTGGTTATTGAAATTTGATTATTGGTCTATTGGGCCTGCTATCTAACCCCTTCCTGTATCTTTCTCATCATGGCAATGTTGTCCGTATGTCCGGTCAGGTGGGCTGTCACTTTGCCACGGACCGGCCGATTGAGCAGATAAAAATCACCGATCAGATCGAGAATCTTATGCCGGACAAACTCATCTGAAAACCTTAACTCCGTGTTGACCACCTTTTCATCGTCCACCAGAATGAAGTTATGGAGGCGCCCTCCACTGCCCATTCCCATCCGCTCAAGCATCTCGATATCCTTTAGAAACCCGAAGGTCCTTGCAGGCGCGATGTGTTCCTTGAACTTCTCCTCACTCTCCAATACAAATTCGAGCGTTTGCTGTCCGATGGGAGGTGGATAATCCATAAAATATTGGATGGAAAAGGTCTCTGCCGGTTCAATGACAAGCGATTTGTTCTTCTGGGTGAGTTCGATCTTCCGATCGATCACGATTTCGTTCGCTCTTTCCTCCTGTTCCTCGACTCCGGCTTCCTCGATGATCTTACAGAACTCCAGGGCAGACCCATCCATGATCGGAATTTCCTCGATCATCTTCACCATCAAGTTAGTAATGCGATAGGCATGGAGCACTGCCATCAGATGTTCTATCGTTTTAGCAATAGCCACTCCTCTTTTCAAAGAGGTAGCAAATTCTGTTGTCTGAACATAGTCGAGATGGGCAGGAACCACTTCTTCGTATGATACGTTTCCAAAAAGGATCCCGCTGTGAGGTGGCAGGGGCTGAAACAGAAGCCCCGTCTTCATCCCGGAATGAAGCCCCGTTCCGTAAAGGACAACGCTTTTTTTGATGGTCCGCTGAAGAGCGAGAGAGGTTGATTTTTTCTTCTGAGACTTAAGAGGAGGAACCGCCTCGGATACAGAAGAGGTAATTGAGGAGGAACTATCTGCTTTACCAGGAACGATCTCCCGCGGTTGCTCTTCCCCTGATAACTCCATCTGGCGATCAAGGGCACGACGAATTGTCATGAGGAGACCATCCAGGGAAATGGGTTTTTCAATGAAGTCGAAGGCTCCCAGTTTAACCGCAGCCATAGCCGTTGAAATCGTTGCATGGCCTGAAACCATAATCACCTGGCAATCGGGAACCATCCCTTTAAACCGTTTTAAGACTTCGATGCCATCCATCCCCGGCATCCAGATATCAAGAAGGGTGACATCAGGATTTTCTCGCTGAAAGGCTTCAATCGCTTCCTCTCCGCTTTTAGCGGCGACCACACGAAAACCTTCGTCTTCGAGGACACCCTTCACCGACTGAACCACTCTCTCCTCATCATCTACGATGAGGACCTTTTTCTCCATACGCTCTCCTTATCTCTGCCTTTCCATTACCACAATGCGGAAAAGGAATCAATAAAATAAAAGTGGGCTTATCCTGGTTATTGGTCATTGATCACTGACCACTGATTACTGAACACTTTATTGTCTAATAGTTCCCCGCCCCCACCTTCTCCCTGAGAAGTTGATAGTCCTCCTCTGAGGAGGCAAAAATCCCGGTATTTCCCAGTCTCACATTGATGAGGCCTACGGATTTGACCTCATTATAGGCGGCCACCATCTCTGAGACCTTGGGACTTCTGTATCGCTTCATCTGATGCTCCGGAAAGAAAGCCAGGATTGTAAACGGGATCTCGGGGTCGATATCAAAGAGCAGCTTGGCGATCTTCTTTAGCTGTGCTGTCTCCACCAGATTAGGGATATAGAGGGACAGAACTTCGAGAACAAAATCTCTTTTAATAATCTCTTCCGGGAGTTTCAGGATATGGCGGTTGAAACAGCCCGTCAACCATTTGTGGTCAGTTCCATCGTAGGCTTTAATGTCGAGCCAGATGGAGTCCACTCCTGCTTCTTTTAGGACATCGAGATTCTCAGGGGTAAGCCCATAGCCATTGGTCTCGATCAACACCCAGAGACGGGTCTCCGATTTGATCAGGCGTGCACATTCGACATAAAATTCCGGGCAGCAGGTGAGGTCTCCTCCTGTAAAGGCAACAATATCCCTTGCAGGCCCCCACCCCTGAGAGCTTAATACAATATCCTTTTTCTGAATCACCTTGGGACAAATGGATGATCTTTTTCCAGACATGACACAGGCGCCGCAACAGCGACAGGATTCAAGGGCATGAAACGCTGTAGCTCTTTCCCTCGGTTCTCGAATCGTTACCCCTTTCTCATACTCTTTACAGGCCTTCAGCACATCCGCGGGCGACCACCATTCCCCTGTTGCTTTCTTGGTGAACGCCCAGGAATGGCATTTCCGGCAGGAAAAATTGCAACCCGACTGGTAGATAGAGAGATAATTTTCGGGGCGGGAAAGATGGGCGGATGAGATGAGACGGAGCAATCCCCTATCAGAAAATTTTAAGGTAACCTCACAGGCGAGGGATTTTCCACCCTCCACCTCAGTAAAACAACTCCCTTGAGCATAACCCTGTTTGATCAAATTACACCGCATACCAAAAGTTTATCATATGCCCTCTTTGGCTTGCAAGTTAGGGAAGAGGTGTGATATAGACATTTTAAATTCCAATCACCAAATTCCAAATCCCAAATAAATTCCAATAATCAATGACCAAAATATTTGGTTATTGGAAATTTGGTTATTATTTGGTGATTGGTGCTTGGAATTTGGTAATTCAATAGATGTCCCCAGGGGTATGCCCAATGATGAAACAGATTGAACAAGTGGCCAGATGGATCACCCAGGCTAAGCGGGTGGTGGTTTTCGGAGGGGCCGGTCTTAGCACGGAGTCCGGAATTCCTGACTTTCGAAGCCCTGGCGGGGTTTGGGATAAATACGATCCTGAGGATTTTTATTATCAAAAATTTATTTCAAGCGAAGCCTCCAGGGAGAAATATTGGCAGATGGCTACTGAAATGTACGAGCCCATGAAGAAGGCTCAACCCAATCCGGCTCACCTCGCCATTGCCGAACTGGAGAAGCTTGGGAAGCTCGATTGTGTCATCACGCAGAATATTGATGGCCTCCATCATAAGGCCGGCAATTCAGAAGAGAAAATTATCGAACTTCATGGGACAGCCATGCATGTCACCTGTCTGAATTGCAAAAAAAGATACGACCGCGATCAGATTCAGAAGCGGATTCGTTCCGGCATAAAGGTCCCTTACTGTGACGATTGCGGCGGTCCACTTAAGCCGGCCACCATCTCCTTTGGCCAATCCATGCCCGAAAGAGAAACAGAAGAGGCCTACCATCGTTCCTCCAGTTGTGATCTTTTTATCGTCATTGGATCTTCACTCGTCGTTCAACCGGCCGCATCCATGCCTCTGGTGGCAAAAAGAAACGGTGCGAAACTGGTGATCATCAACCGCGATCCGACTCCCTACGATGATCTCGCTGATATGGTCATCCATGGTCAGGCTGGATTGACCATGGCCGCCATCCTTGACTTGGTTAGAGAAGGTTTAGGGATTGCCGGACGATAAATCCAGGACCATCAATTCCACCCAAAATTCCCCTGAAAGATAGCAATCAATATCGTAGTCTTTAATTCTGAATCAGCCTTTCAAACAAGTTCAGAGTATGATTCAGAGCTACAAACCTTTGAAACCTCAAACATCTTTGGTTAGTTTTTGGCCACAAAAAAAGACAAATATTGAACTTTTTTTTCAGATTAAGAACCTTCGATAAAATATCACTTAATATTCAAGTAGTTAGTAATCTCTAAAATTGGTATTGTTTTTGCTGTTAAAAAATTGATTTTTTTGTCTTTAAATTGAAGAGGGGGGAGAAAAATATGGTATTTATTCAAAAGCCTTTCATTATGATTATCGTCACCCTCTTATTTTTCTTTGGGTGTGCTGGGACTAAAACCGAGCAAAAATCTGAGGAGAAACTCCCGCCTCCCATTGAAGAAAAAGTTGAACAACCTAAAAAAGAAGAAACGCCACTTCCTCAAGCCGCCCCGGATATCCCTGCAAAACCTTCTCCACCCCCTGCTCAGCCAACTCTTGCTGAATCTCCTAAAGTGACTCCATCAACCCAACCCTCGCCATCTCTCACCTCTCCCATCCGGACAACTAAAATTGCTTGGGATTCCGTTAATCTTCGGGGGGGACCAGGAACCAATTATAAAGTGATCGGAAACGTTAAAAAGGGAACCCCTCTTTCCGTTTTTGAAGAAAAAGGAAGCTGGTTACGGGTTCGGCTCCAGGACGGAAGTGAGGCATGGGTAATTAAAGCCGCCACTTCAGAGGCTCCCAAACCTTCTCCCGCGATGACCTCAAAACCCAAACCGATGTAGTGACCGGGAAATTAAGATGCTATTTTGCAAGAAATGTCGGACCGAATATGATGGAGATAAGAGGTTTTGTCCTCAGTGTGGGAGTTTTATGATTATGAAAGAAGTGGCTCCGGCGGATTTTGGCAATACAGAAAATTCCGCAGAAGAAAAACCAAAAGAAAAGTATATCTGCCCTGATTGCAAAATTATCTACGAAAAAACAAAGTCCTGCATCCGCTGCGGCGCTGGAGTTGTCCCCTTATCTACTTTACAACCTAAAGAAGAGAACGAAACCATTCAAGAACCCGAGGTCAACAAAGACTCCTCTCAGGTTTTAACTACCCAGGAATGGTTGGAATCGTCACCAGAGCATCTCGTCTGCCCGGCTTGTAAGAAAGAGCACCTGGGAGGCAAGGTTTGCATCCGGTGTGGAACTGGACTGGTTCCCCCAGGTTCACCTCCGAATGAAGAAAAGGCGAAAAAAACCCGTCCTGCTGTGGCAAAAGCGCCCAAAACCATGTCATCCCCTTCGCCGGAATTCGAAACAGAACTTTTCGAGGACGAAACATCCGAACCACAACCTTCAAAATTGTCTGTTCAGGAACAGATCAAGAAGGGAAGGCTTGTTCGAAAGATAAAAAAAGATTATCCGAGGATGGCTCTAAACTGGGGCGGTATCACCATCATCTGTATTGCAATAGGGTATTTTCTATGGTCCACCTATTCTCACATCGGGATAAACAAACCTGACTCCCTTGCCCATCCTCCCTCAAAGGATAAGGTCTCCTCTCCGGTGGGCACCTCTTTGGCGATTCCTCCCTCAAGTGGTTCTGTAACAGAGGCGGAAGAGATTGATAAAATAAGAGACCTTCTCGAAAACATCCGGAAGGCAAATCTGGCAAAGGACATTAATCTTTTCATCTCATCCTATTCAAGGGATTTTAAGGATCGGGAGGGGAAAAAGAGAGCAACGCTTGAATCCTGGGGAAATTTTAATTTTCTCGATCTCACCTTTGATCTTAGAAGCCCTGCGGTAGCTGGAAATACTGTCAGAGCGCAGATTGAGTGGCTGGTCAGATTTTCTCCAAAAAGCGGCGGTCAACCCCAGGAGAGTAAGACCACTCTCGATGTGGTTTTTAAAAAAGAGGATGGGGACTGGAAGATAGGGGAGATTAAATAGACCCGCCAATTGCAAAAACGGGCAAGGGCAATCCGCCCTGCAAGGCTTCGAATGGCGGTTCTTTATAATTTTATGGAAAACGGGGGACTTCACTCAAAGTGAATTCCGGTAGGGAAACGAAACGGTTGTGCTGATACGGAAAAAGGTTCACCTCTTAGCCTTTCCGGACGGATCGCCCTTACCCGTTTGAGCAGAAATGGTGCAACATCTGGGTAGAGTTTATCGTCTTCTTCGATCCTCTACAAACCCCTCTGAGTGGATCTGCCCTGAGTCATCAAACTCCACGAAGTAGACAAAAGGAAGGCGAATTCCAGGAAGTAAAAAACGAACATCCATAAATTCCACCCTGTGTCTTCCATCTTTTGAATGGATAGACTTCACAACGGGAAATCTCGCAAACCAGTAGTAGAACGTGATGCCCTCTGTAGTGAGAGCCTTCTTCACCCAGGGAGAGTCAGGTAATTTTTGGAGGGGTTGAAAAGAAATCCTACCGGGTGGATCATAGAGGCTGTTCAATTTGGCGAAAAACGAATTCTCAGGACCCCCAGCTCTGGGAAGTTCCTTCTTTAACAGATCCACAAATCCCTGAAAGACTTTGTCTTCGGTCTCTACATAAACGGCCCAGCGGAATGGGGAAACGGGTTGAGGCAGGGCCGCCGTCTGAATGATCTTTCCTTTCAATCCTTTCGAAAAATCCTTGACCTCTTCAAGGGCCTGCCCATGTTGAAACCAACAGAAAAGGATATAGGCGGCCAGCCCGATGAGCGACCCCCGGCAGACCCATTTCGCTCTTTTCTTTAAAAAAAAGCTCGCCAGGAATGGAAGCATGACAATTCCGGAAAAGATTAAGTCGATGATAAAGACGAGATCCCATGCAAATCGATCGTCGAAAAAAGGAGAGAAGATCATTGTCCCGTAAGAGGTGAGCAGGTCGAGAAGGACATGGCTTAGCAGAACGGAGAGGCAGATTTTGTAAAAACTCCAGAAATGGGGACGTTTTGATAATTTAATAAAAAGCCAGCTGAATAAAAGTCCATAGAAAGGGATCAAAAGTACGGAATGAGTGAAATCCCGGTGATACTGTAAGTAGAATTGGTGGTTGAAAAGGCCGAGGACAAAATCAACGTCTGGAAAGGCCCCCATGGCCAGTCCTGCCACTGTCCCCCATTTTCCTAATTTCTCATCATCAATGGCCCGGGCTATAACGCCGCCAGTAACAATGTGAGTCAATGTGTCCATAAAATAATGGTAACCTGCACATCTCTCTTAAGGCAACTGGGGCAGTTGAGGGAAATTGAAGCGTGGAATATATCTTGTCTCTATTTCTTTGAACGACTTATAGATACCTCTTAAACCATTCCAAGGTTAGATCGATGGCACGCTGCCGGTGGCTCGAATCCGTCAAACGGTGGTCAGCACCTCCGATGAGATGGATCTCTTTGGGGGAACTCAACTGATAAAAGATTCCCATAGCCTGTTCGACCTCCACAAGTTCATCTTTCTCTCCGTGAATCACCAGGCAGGTCGAGACCCCGTGTAAAACGGTCACTAGGCGATGTTTTGGAAGGTCTTTGAAGAAAGCTTCCGGAGGCAATGGATAATCTTCCCCCTGTTCTTTTGATCCAAGATCATCCAGATGAAGAGGCGTCGCCCAGACCACCACAGCATTTATTCCCTTGTCCTTCGATGCTTTAATTAAGGAAAGGAATCCCCCGAGGCTTGACCCGACTAATCCGATTCGTTTCCCTATATCCGGGCGAGAACGCATAAAATCAAGGGCTGAATTCAGATCTTCAAGTTTTTTACTGATCGTATTGTCCTCTTCGCTTCCCTCGCTCTCTCCGATGCCTCTGAAATCAAACCTCAGCATGGCTATCCCCTCTGCTGCCATTCGATTCCCGAGTCCAATATATTTTTCACTATCTTTACTCGAAAGCAACCCATGCGAGGCAATCACACAGGGAGGAAGCTCTCGATCCGGAAGATGAAGGATGCCTGCTATCTTACAGCCTTCGCTCTGGAAAATAACTTTCTCTGTATTCATTCCAGTCTCTTCCTCCTTCGTATCCATTTCCAGTCGCATAGTCTTCTATTCTTTTAGTCTTATAGTCAATTAACTATTCGACTATGAGACTACAGGACTACCCGACTTTTATACAGCCACTCCTGCTTCTTTCATCGCCTCCACGTACTCTTCTTTCAACTTCTCTTTCGGAATGCCATGGTCGATGAAGTCCCAGGGAAAGAGTTCATCCAGATCCCTTTTCCGATGGACAAAAAAATCAGGGTTGAGGCTCGTTTCCCGAAGGGCCTGCTCCCAGTTGCCCTGATTCCGGTGAGCCGCCATCAACACCTTCCCTACCCTCCGGTCTCCTCTCGAAAGCAGGGCCTGAATATAAGCCCATTTGGGCAGGTCATGAATCATTTCGATCTTCTTTTCTCCCCTTACTCCATTTTTAAGGATCTTGAGTTTTCTTTTCAACGCTCCCACTTCTTCAAATGGAACCCATTGGAATGGAGTGGCGGGTTTGGGCACAAACGGATTGACACTCAGAATCAGTTTCCATCTTTTCTTCTCGCCCGCATGCCCGGAGATAATCTGATGCTCAATTCTTTTCGAAAGAGAGAGAATGGCTCTCACCTCCTCATCGGTCTCGGAAGGAAGTCCGATGAGATAATAGCTCTTGATCTGCGAAAGACCATTTTCAACCAGTATCTGAACCGCCCTTAAAATCTGATCATCTCCATAACCTTTTTTAATGATTTTACGCAGTCTCTCCGAACCTGCTTCTGGAGCGATTGCTGCTGTTTGAACCCCGCCTCTTTTCAGGCAATCGATGAGGGAGGGTGTAATCGCATCCACCCTCAGGGAAGCCAGCGAGACCCTTCCTTTGTGGGATAGGATATCCTCGCACAGCGGAAGAAGATGGGGATAGTCGGAAATGGCTGTACCGGCAAGACCGATCCGCTCTTCTTCTGCGAGACCCTTTAGTGAGATTGATTCAAGCAAGGGGAGACTTCGGTTTCGATAAGGATAGTAGACAAAACAGGCAGCACAGAACCGGCATCCTCTCGGACACCCCCTGTTCACTTCAATTAGGGACATCTCTTTCAACTCTGTGTTTTTCGTGAAAAGGCTCGACTGGGTAGGGAACCGATCGAGTTTTGCTATCCATCTCCGTCTAACGTTGGGGCTCAGTCCTGCTTCAGGTTTAATCGTCTCTATCTTCCCATCTTCTGCATAGGTGACATGATAAAATCCCGGGACATAGATCCCCTCTATTCCTGCCACCCGCCTCAAGAATCCTTCTTTCTCCCTTCCTGAGTGCCGGTAGGTCTCAAGAAACTCCCCCATTGTTTCCTCTGCCTCTCCGAGAATGAAGAGATCGAAAAAGTCGCTGAGAGGCTCTGGATTGAGGAAGACAGCCACGCCCCCTGCTATAATCAGCGGACCTTTCCCTCGCCTGAGATGTCGTTCCAGGGGGATGCGGGCTAAATCAAGAAGAGTGAGGATGTTGAGGAAGTCGTTCTCAAAGGAGACGGAGAAGGCTAACAGATCGAAGTCGGAAAGGGGCCTCTGGGATTCGAGTGAGAAAAGCGGGGTTTTCGTCTTCCAATGGTCCTGAAGGTCTTCTGGATCGGGAAGGAACGCCCTTTCGCAGAGAACATCGTCTTCTGAATTGAACCTCTGATAGACGGTCTGAAACCCAAGATTCGACATCCCTACATGGTAGGAATTCGGATAGAGGAGACATATCGAAATTCTTCCTCCCCAGGGCTTCTGGACAGCGCCCCTCTCTTTTTCAAGAATGGCTTTCGCCTTCTGAATCAGTTTCCGAGAAATCATAAAGGGTGATTCGTGATCCGTGTCTGTGATTCGTTAAAAACATTTTACCACAAAGCAAAAAACTTAACCAATCATGGGCTTTTGGTCTTTATTCACGATTCACGATTCACCAGTCACCATATCAGTCCGCCTGTTTCCTTAAAAAAGTAGGAATGTCAAAACGGTCCTCATCCTCAATCGTGAAATCAGATGGGGTATCCAGTTTCAACTCATCAAATCGTTCGTTGACTTTCACCTTTCTCATAAAAGCAGGAGTCTCCCTGTTTCCCTCTTTCATGCTGATGGAGAATGGGGGAATCTCTTTGTTGCGGTCCTTGAATCCGGGAACCGGAGAAAACCGTTTCATTGCCGGGATGACCGGCTTATCCACTTTCTTAGCTTCCACCTTTCCAAAGCCAGTGGCGATCACAGTAATCCGAATATCCTCCCTCATGGACGGGTCAATCACCATCCCCCAGATGATATTCGCATCCTCATGCGCTTCTTTCTGGACCAAACTTGTTGCCTCATTGATCTCGCTGAGGGTCAAATTCTCTCCGCCGGTGATATTGATGAGAAGCCCTCTTGCCCCTTCGATCGAGATATCTTCCAGCAGCGGGCTGGAGATGGCTTTCTGTGCGGCTTCCATGGCTCGACTCTCTCCGGAGGCAATTCCCGTTCCCATCATCGCCATTCCGGTTTCAGACATCACGGACCGTACATCAGCAAAATCGAGATTGATGATCCCGTGGCCGACAATAATATCCGAAATCCCTTTGGCCGCATGGAAGAGAATTTCATCCGCCTTCTTAAAACTCTCTATCAGAGTCATATTCTTGCCGCTGACGCTCAGGAGCCTTTGATTCGGAATGGTGATCAGGGCATCAGCTGTCATTTTCAGGTTGGCCAATCCTTCCTCAGCCTGTTGCATTCTCTTCTTTCCCTCAAAGTGGAAAGGTTTGGTAACAATGGCCACGGTGAGCGCACCCATCTCACGGGCTACCTCTGCAATCACCGGAGCGCCTCCTGTCCCAGTTCCGCCGCCCAGACCGGCAGTGATGAAGACCATATCCGCCCCCTTCAGAATTTCGCGGATCATCTCCACATCTTCCAGAGCGGCCTTTCTCCCAACTTCTGGGTTTGCTCCGGCTCCCAGGCCTTTGGTCAGGCTGGCGCCTAACTGAAACTTCATCGGAGCCAGGTTTGCCGTCAACGCCTGAGCATCAGTGTTGGCGGCGATAAATTCCACACCGGCGAGGTGACTCGAAATCATGGTATTCAGAGCATTGTTCCCTCCCCCACCCACTCCGATGATCTTAACCTTGGCGGCCATGTTTCTGTTCTCATCAAATTCGATCATATCTCCCTCCTTTTTAAAAAATTAAATTCGAATATCGAAATCCGAAATACGAAACAATTACCAATGTTCGAAACACAAAATGCAAATGGTAATTAACATTTTTGGGAAATTTGAAATTTGAATTTGTTTCGAAATTCGATATTCGAATTTCGAATTTATTGTTTAAAAGAATTCTCCGATCCACTCCTTCATCCGCTGGGTAACTTTGCTGAAAACATTCCCCTCGCCCACCTGAAATCGGCTCTTTCCCATATTGCGGCTTCCATAAAGAACGAGGCCTACTCCAGTGGCATAGATTGGACTGTTGACCAGATCGACCAGGCCGCCGATCCCCAAAGGTGTTCCTCTTCGGACTGGGAGATTAAAAATCTGTTCTGCCAGTTCAGGAACTCCCTCCAGGATAGCGCTTCCCCCGGTGAGGATGACTCCCGAGGCAAGAAGGTTTCCATATCCGACCTTCACCAATTCATCGCGGACCAGCGAGAGGATCTCCTCCACCCTCGGTTCAATGATCTCTGTGAGGGTCTGCCTTGAAAGGACGCGGGGCTTTCTCCCTCCTACACTGGGGACCTCGATTGTCTCGTCCTTCCGCACCAGAGAGGTGAGCGCACATCCATAACGAATCTTGATCTTTTCGGCCTCCTCCACGGGCGTCCGAAGCCCCACGGAGATATCATTGGTGATATGGCTTCCTGCCAGGGAAAAGACAGAGGTATGTTTAATCGCGCCGTTCGAAAAAATGACCAGATCCGTTGTCCCACCTCCGATATCGACGATCGCCGCACCCAGTTCTTTCTCCTCCTGGGTCAGTACGGCATCGCTTGAACCCAATTGTTCCAGGACGATGTCATCCACATTAAGGCCGGCGCGGTTGGCGCACTTGATGATGTTCTGGGCAGAGGTGATAGCGCCGGTGACGATATGGACTCTTCCCTCCAATCTCACACCCGACATCCCAACCGGATCTTTGATCCCATCCTGATCGTCCACGATATATTCCTGAGGAATGACGTGAATGATCTCACGATCCATCGGGATGGCCACCGCGCTTGCCGCATCGATGACCCGTTTCACATCGCTCTGAGTGATCTCCTTATTCTTGATGGCGATCACCCCATGGCTATTGATTCCCTTGATATGCCCTCCTGCAATACCCGCATAAACTGAAGTGATATGGCAATCGGCCATCAACTCTGCCTCTTCGACGGCTTTCTTAATGGACTGGACCGTGCTTTCGATGTTGACGACCACACCCTTCCGCAACCCTTTCGATGGAAAGGTTCCGAGACCAATGATATTGACCTGGCCACTGGCTACCTCTCCGACAACGGTGCATATCTTCGTCGTTCCAATATCCACTCCGACGACCAGTGAATCCTTCTTGCCCATAGTTATCACCTCTTTCCTAATTTGATGTGCGGGAAACCTTTTTGACCACCATTCTTTTTAGGTCGCTGCAGTCGATGGTTCCTGCCGAAATGCCTCTCTTCTCAAGATCCGACCAGACGAGAGATAATCTCCTCAACTTTTCTCTAAAGTGATCCCATCCTATTCTGACTTCCACCCCTTCGGTTTGTGTGAAACATTGAATCCCGAATGTCTTCTCCATCCGGACTTCCGAAATCCCCACCAGATAAGAAATCCTTTCCTGTTCGGCGATCTTTAAAAATTCAAGGGCTTTCATGATCATCAAGTTTGCCCCGGACGGATCTTTATCAAGCGCCTGCCGGCTCAAACCGGTGATAAAAGGGAAATTATATCCATCCCGGTCTCCCACCCTCGAAAAGATCACCCCTTGCGAATCGATGTAAAAAGGCTCATCCAACTGAAGGATGGCCATCGGTTTTCTTTCCTCAACATGAATCAACACCCGATCAGGAAAAATCTTCCTGACTCTCACGTAATCGACCCAGGGATGAACCTCTACCCGCCGCGCAATTTCCTTTAGTGGCAGGGTAAAAAGATTGGGCATCCCTTCGATGGCGGCAAGAGAGAGAATGGTCTTTTCCGGAATTTTTAGACACCCTTTAACCTCCACTTTTCTCGTCCGAAAAGAAGAATCCTCGAGAAGTCGGACATACACTTGATAGCCCGCAAAGAAAAAAAGGATGAAAAAGAGACAATAGAAGGCTACCCGAATTGATTTCCTCAACAACCTCTGAAACTTTTCGAGTCCCTTCTCTTGCTTCTTCTCAGGTCTGAAAAATTTCTCCACACTCATATTGGCCTGTACCTTTGAGTGTTAAACTCCATTCACCAATAACTCCCCCCTGCCCCCTGGTTAGATTAAGAGGGGGAGAGGGGGAGTTATCACTTGGTATTCTAGTCATTATTGGATTATTGGTGCTTGGTGTTTGGTGCTTCATATCTATATCTTTAACTCTCTGTCTTTAACGCCGCCCCCAAAAGGATGCGTTCTGCCAGCTCTCCGAAAGAGATGCCGACATGCTCCGCCGCCTTTGGCAGGAGGCTCGTCTCAGTCATCCCGGGCATCGTATTCACGTCGATCACAAAGGGATTTCCTTCTTCATCCGTCATCAGATCGACCCGGGCGCAACCCGAGCAACCCAGCGCCTTAAAAGCCCTGAGGCTGATCTCCTGGGCATGGAGATATTTTTCTCTGGGGATACGGGCTGGAATGATATATTCCGTCTCCCCTTTCGTATATTTCGAATGGTAATCATAAAAACCGCTCTTGGGGGCGATCTCGATGATCGGGAGTGCAATGTCATTGAGAATGCCCACAGTGATCTCCTTGCCCTTGATGAAGGCTTCGACCAGAATCTCCTCGTCGTATTTTCCGGCTTCCTTCAGTGCCCGCAGAAGTTCTTCCTCTTTTTTCACAATGGTGATTCCAATGGTCGATCCTTCTCTTGCCGGTTTGACCACTACCGGAAGAGGAAGAGACACCTTCCTTGAAGGGTCCTTCTCAATCTCTTCCCTCCTAAAATATTCGAAGTCCGGTGTTTCGATCTTTTCGTGTAGGAAAATCTTCTTCGACATCACCTTATGAAGAGCCAGCGCGCTCGCTAAGACGTTCGACCCTGTATAGGGAATCCCCATCATCTCCAGCATCCCTTGAATCGTCCCATCCTCTCCGTATCTTCCGTGAAGAGCGATAAAAGCGATTTCGATCTTCTTCTTTATCAAACTCTCCCCAATATTACGGTCCACATCAATAGCGCATGCAGTATAACCCTTTTCCAGGAGCGCTTTATGGATCGCCTTTCCTGTCCGGAGCGAAATCTCCCTCTCCCTGGAGAGGCCTCCCATCAACACACCGACCTTCTTTTTTTTGAATGATGATTCCTTCACTCGCCCACCACCTTCACTTCCCTTTCCAGGGAGATGCCCTTCTCCTCGTAAACCTTTCTCTCCATCCACTCGATGAGGCGGAGGATATCTTCTGCGCTTGCTTTTCCCAGGTTGATGATAAAATTGGCATGACGATCTGAAATCATCGCCTGCCCTATGCTGAATCCTTTCAGCCCGATCTCATCAATCCACTTTCCTGCTGGTCCTTCTTCTGGATTCTTGAAAATGGAGCCTGCGCTCGGGTAGTCAAGAGGCTGGGTCTTCTTTCTCAACTCTGAAAAAGACTTGACCCGTTCAAGGCTCTCCTCTCTCCTTCCCTTTTTCAGATGAAAGGATCCTTTCAGGATGATCGAGGATGACGGTAAGGTCAGGCTCCGGTAGGAGAACCGGAGCTTTGAGCGGGACCTCTCCAGGACCTCTCCATTCTCTTTCATCAATGTGACGGAATGGACAACATCCTTCATTTCGACGCCCCAAGCTCCTGCATTCATAGCCAGCCCGCCGCCTACAGTCCCAGGAATGCCGAAAAAGGGTTCAAGCCCGGCAAGCCCCTTCTGGACAGAGAACCGAACCAATTGTTGAAGCAAACAGCCGGCTTCAGCTTCTACACATTCTCCATCCATCTGAATACTCTTCATCCCCTGAGTCAGGCTGACGACCCAGCCGCTCATTCCCCCATCTCTCACGATGAGATTAGTCCCTTTTCCCAAAATGAAGAGAGGGATTCTCTTTTTTCGTGCATGCAGGACCACCTTCCTCAGTTCCTTCATATTCTTCGGAAAGAGGAGGCATTCTGCAGGACCTCCTACTTTAAGGGAAGTATATTTCCTCATCGGCACATCGAAGAGCACCTTCCCCTCGATCAAACCCCTTGCCTCTTTCTGGTAATCCTTAACCATACCTCTCAGTTCGTAGTTCGGAGTTCAGAGTTCGGAGTTTTTCCTTTTTCTCCGAACTCCGAACTAATCACTCCGAACTTATTACAAACGTTTCACCAGCTCCTCTGACACCTGCCAGATATCTCCTGCCCCCAGAGTGATCACCATATCTCCCGGAACAACGATCCCGAGGAGATGGTCAACGATCTCCTTCTTATCCGGAAGATAGGTCACCTCCTTATGGCCGTATTCCCTGATTCCTTCAAAAAGAGCCTTGGCCTCCACCCCCTCGATCCTGTCTTCTCCTGCCGCATAGATATCCGTGAGAATGAGGATATCCGCCTCGTAAAAAGCGGCCAGAAATTCCTGGAAGAGGGTTTGTGTTCGTGTGTAGCGATGGGGTTGAAAAACGGCGATCACCCTTCGCTTCCACCCTGCCTTTGCCGCCTTCAGGGTAGCGATGATTTCCACGGGGTGATGGCCATAGTCATCCACAATGAGGACGCCCTTCTTCTCCCCCTTGATCTGGAATCGCCTCTGAATCCCTCCGAAATCCTTCAGCGCCTCTTGAACGGTTTTAAAGGGAATCTCGAGTTCAAAGGCTGTCGCGACAGCGGCCAGTGAATTATAGACGCTATGAAGGCCGGGCATCCGGATTCTCAATCTTCCTATCTTCTTTTTATGATAAAGCACATCAAAGGCGGTGGAGGGCCCGTCGAATTCAATCTCCTCGGCGTGAAAATCGGCCTGGGTCGTCAACCCATAAGTGGTGAACCTTTTTTTCAGTTTGGGGAGAAGACTCTGCACATTCGGATGATCGAGACAGAGCACGGCCAACCCAAAGAAAGGAATCTTGTTGAGAAAATTGAGAAAAGCCTCCTTGATCTCATCGATTCCCTTATAGTAGTCGAGGTGCTCCGGATCGATATTGGTCACCACGGCAATGGTGGGCATCAATTTCAGAAAGGAGCCATCGCTTTCATCCGCCTCGGCTACAAGAAATTCTCCCTGCCCTAATTTCGCATTGCTCCCAATGCTATTCAGTCTCCCTCCGATGACTACAGTCGGATCGAGCCCTGCTGCACCCAGGATGGTGGCAATGAGGGAAGTGGTTGTTGTTTTGCCATGAGTCCCCGCAATAGCAATGCCCACCTTCATCCTCATCAATTCCGCCAGCATCTCCGCCCTTGGAATGATGGGAATGAGTCTCTCCTCGGCCACTTTAATCTCCGGATTGCTGGGACGGATGGCTGAGGAGACAACCACGACATCCGCCTCCTTCACGTTCTCCCTCTTGTGACCGTAATGGATCTCACACCCCAGGGTCTGCAGCCTCCGGGTAACCTCAGACTCTTTCACATCCGACCCGCTGATCTGGTAACCCAGGTTAAGCAGAACCTCGGCGATTCCGCTCATCCCGATGCCGCCGATTCCAACAAAATGAATATTTCTGATCTTTATTTTTCGATACATAATCCCTTAAATAACCAAATTCCAAATCCCAAATAATTTCCAATCATCAAATTCCAATAACTAAATATTTGAGAAATTGGTAATTGGGATTTATTTGGAAATTGGTGCTTGGAATTTGTGATTTTATGTAAACGCCGCCTTTTGACTATAACCACCCTTCCCATTTCATCCCCTGACTAACTGGTAGCAGTGTGTGACAATCTCTTCGGCTGCTTTGGGACGCCCTATTTTCCGGATCGCCTCTTCCATTTTCTCCCTTTCCTCTGGATGATCGAAGAAGTGACGAATGGTCTCCGAAAGCAATGGGCCTCTCAGCTCATCATCCCGAATCATCTTTGCCGCACCTCGATCAACCAACTTTTGCGCGTTTATCAACTGATGTTGATGAGCTGCATAGGGGTAAGGGATGAGAATCGATGCTTTTCCGCAGACAGCCAGTTCTGCAACCGTGCTCGCCCCGGAACGGCAGACCACCAGGTCAGCCCTCCGGTAAGAGCGCGCCATCTCATCAATAAAAGGGGCGACCTCCGCTTCGAATCCTTTCTCCTCATAACCTTTTGAAACAGGATCGAAATCCTCTTTGCCGGTTTGATGGATAAATCTCAACGACGGTTTCAACCCCTTGAGCGAATCGAGAGCCTCCAACATGGCCATATTGATCCGGTGTGCGCCTGCGCTGCCCCCGAAGACGAGTACGGTAAACCGATCTCCTTTTTCCCGCGATGCACCGGACGCAATAATCTCTTTCCTGATCGGGTTTCCGGTCACCACCGTTTTTCCTCCGGGAAAGTATCTTTTCGTCTCCTCAAAAGAGACAAAGATCCGTTGACTCAACCTTTTCAGAATCCGATTGGTCATTCCCGAAATCACGTTCTGCTCATGGATAGCCCTCTTTATCCTGAGAAGAGAAGCCGCCAGAACTGCTGGCCCGGAAGCATATCCGCCCACCCCTAAAACAATCTGTGGTTGAAACTCTTTCAGAATGTTCAACGCCTCGCCAACAGATTTGGGAAGCGACCAGAGGGCCCGCAATTTTCCCGTGATCGATCTTCCCTTAATGGGCATGGCATGGATCATCTTCAACGGGAATTTCCCTCCAGCCAGTACTCTTGCTTCAATCCCTCGTTCCGTCCCGATGAAGAGAACTTCGTTCCCCGGCTCCCTTTCCATAAAAGTCTCAGCAACCGCCATTCCTGGAAAGAGGTGGCCTCCTGTGCCTCCTCCTGCGATGACACATCTCATCGTCGTTCCGCATGGGTTGAAAGGTGAAGAAGAATCCCCAACCCGATGAAATTGGCAATCAGTGATGTCCCTCCATAACTGACGAAGGGAAGCGTCAAACCTTTCGTCGGAAGCAGCCCCAGGACCACTCCCATGTTGATCACCGTCTGAAGAGAAATCATCAAGGTGATGCCCAGCGCCAAATAGGAGCCAAATTTATCCGGAATGGAAATGCCTATCTGGATGCCCCGGAAAGCGAGAATAAAGAAAAGAACCACCACTCCTAACGCCCCCACTAACCCCAATTCTTCTCCGATGATGGAAAAGATGAAGTCCGTGTGTGGGGCCGGAAGGAAGAAGAGCTTTTGTCTCCCCTCTCCTAACCCTAAACCGAAGAGGCCGCCTGAACCGAAGGAAAGGAAAGATTGGATGATCTGAAAGCTGGCCCCTGTGGGATCCTCCCATGGACGGATAAACCCAATCAGCCTTTTATAACGATACTCCGCATTCATCAGAAGGAGGTAAACCACCGGAGCGGACAACAAAAAGGCCCCTGCAAGATAGATCACCCTTGCGCCGCTGATGAAGAGGAGTATAAAGACCATGAGGGTGAGAAAGAGGGCTGCTCCGAAATCGGGCTCTTTCAATAACAGGGCGATGACCAGGCCGGAGAGCAGAACCGTCGGTAGAAAACCGAAGGAGAAGCTCCGTATTTTCTCTTCCTTCTTGGTCAGGAAATAAGCCAGAAAGATGATCAAGCCCAGCTTGGCAAACTCCGAGGGCTGAAAGGTAAATCCGCCGATCTTTAGCCACCGCATCGCTCCGCCTGCCCGGTGTCCAATGCCGGGAATCAAAACGGCAATGAGCAACAGCACAGAGACAATAAAGAGGGGATAGGCAAATCGTTTCAATAATCCGTAAGGGACGAACATCATGGCCATCATGAATAGAAAACCCACTCCTCCATAGATGGCCTGCCGCTTCAAAAAGTAGTAAGGGTCGCCAAACCGGTCCCCGGCTAGGATCGCGCTGGTACTATAGACCATGACGATCCCGATCCCCACCAGCCCCAGGGCCACAATCAACAAAATGAAATCAAACCTTCCTCTTGTTTTCACGTTGTCTACCTAAGAAATTCGAAATCCGAATATCGGGCGAAGCGTCCTCTTAGGACCAACCCGAAATGGTTCGGCTTTGCTCACCACCCTGAGCTTGTCGAATGACAAATTCGAATTTCCAAAACTCAAATTTATGAAACCTTTTTTCCATTGTTAACATTTGAAATTTGATCATTTGATATTGTTTCGAATTTCGGATTTCGTGCTTCGGATTTGGTACTTAATTTCAGCACGGCTTCCTTAAATACCTTTCCTCTTTCCTTATAATCCTTGAACATATCGAAACTCGAACAGGCAGGCGAAAGAAGGACCACCTCTCCGCTCTTTGCCGTCCGGTGAGCCAGACGTACAGCCTCATCGAGCGTTCCTGCTATCATCGTATCCGTGAGAGCCCCCAGCTCCTTTGACATCCGCTCTTTGGCTTCCCCGATCAGAATCATCCTCTTCACACGGGTCTGTATCAACTCCTTGAGGGGACGGAGGTCCGTGTTCTTATCTTTTCCACCAGCAATCAGAATGACGGGTTCCTGAAAGCTCTGGAGCGATTTGACCACAGAACCTACATTCGTCCCTTTCGAATCGTTGTAATAGGGAACCCCCCCAATCTCCCGGACAAATTCGAGACGATGTTCCAATCCCTTGAACCGGATAAGAGTCCTTTCGATGGCCTCCTTCGAGCACCCGTTGAGCCTTGCCGCAAGAATGGCCGCCATCATATTCTCCACATTATGAATCCCTTTCAGCGACGATTGACTCAAAAAGTAGTTTTCCTCCATTTCGAACAACCTGAGAATGATCTCTTTCCCATCGAAAAAACAGCCTTCATCCACCTTTTCTCTCAGGCTGAAGAAGAACTTCTTGGCCTTCACTCTCTCCTCGTATTTCATCACCACAGGATCATCCCAATTGAGAATGGCCATGTCTTCAGATTCCTGGTTTTTAAAAATCCTGACCTTTGCCTCAATATAATCTTCGTATTTCGAATAACGATCGAGATGATCTTCGGTGATATTGAGAAGAACGGAGCACCTGGGGCGAAAGACATTGATCCCCTCCAATTGAAAGCTGGATACCTCCACAACCAATATCTCCCATTGATCTCCCCCATCTGCGAAGAGGATCAATGGCTCTCCCACATTTCCGCCGACCCCGGCCTTCTTTCCTTCTTCCTTCAGCATCTCTCCGATGAGAAGGGTCGTGGTTGTCTTTCCATTCGTACCGGTGATCGCTATGATTGGAACGCGGATGAACTGGTAAGCCAGCTCCATTTCGCTGATGACCAGAACTCCGTCGTCTAGCGCCTTCTGAATAGGTTCAACGGTCGGATCGACTCCCGGGCTCAGGATAATGAGATCCTGCTGGACAAAGGTCTGGACGTTGTGCCCGCCCCATTCTGTCGAGACGCAGCATTCTTTTAATTCCTGGAGAACCTCTTTCATCTCCCCTTCAGACCTCACCTCTGACGTGCTGACAAGTGCCCCCTTCTCTTTGAGGAACTTCACGGTCGCAAGGCCTGTCCTCGCCAACCCAACCACCAACACCTTTTTGTTAAGAAGTTCAATCATAAACCACGAGTTATGAATTATAAGTTATGAATTATGAGTTAAGATTTTTTTTGTAACTCTTAATTCTCAACTCTTAACTCTTCATTTCGTTTTACCTCAGTTTCAGTGTGCCGATGGCGATCAATCCTAAGATGATGGCGATGATCCAGAACCGGACGATGATCTTTGGTTCTGCCCAGCCCTTCAATTCAAAATGGTGATGGATGGGAGCCATCCGGAAGACCCTCTTCTTGCGTAACTTAAAGGAAATGACTTGAATGATCACCGAGAGTGTTTCGACAACAAAGATCCCGCCCACGATCACCAGGAGAAACTCCTGTTTGGTAACCACGGCGATGCTCCCCAGAGCAGCCCCTAACGCCAGTGAGCCGACATCGCCCATAAACACCTGGGCAGGATAGGTATTGAACCAGAGAAAGCCCAGGCCTGAACCGAGAAGGGCACCACACAAGATCGTCAACTCCCCGCTTCCTTTGACAAAAGGAATTTGGAGATAGCTGGCAAACCGGTAATGGCCTACTAAATAGCAGAAGAGAATGAATGTACCGCTTGCAATTAATACCGGCCCGATTGCCAATCCATCCAGGCCATCGGTCAGGTTGACGGCATTAGCCGTGCCCACGATAACAAACATGCCGAAGAGGATGTACCAGTTTCCGAGGTCTGGCATCACCTTCTTGAAGAAAGGAACGATGAGCCTTGAATCGTGGTCAATGGTGTTGAATAGAACCCAGCTTGCCACCAAACCCATCGCTACCTGGATGGGAAATTTATATCTCGCCTTAATGCCCATCCCATTCTTATCCCGGACTTTCTTATAATCATCGAAAAAGCCGAGCGCCCCGAATCCGGCAGTCGTCATCAATACGATCCAGATATAGGGATTGGTCAGGTCTGCCCAGAGAAGGGTCGGGATGAGGAGCGCCATCAGGATCAGGCTTCCTCCCATCGTGGGCGTCCCGTTTTTGGAGAGATGCCTTGTTGGGACATCTTCCCTGATCACCTGCCTGATCTGAAAAGCCCTTAACTTCTGGATGATCCAGGGACCGATGATAAAGCTGATGAGCAGGGCGGTCAGAATGGCGTAAACCGTCCGAATCGTGATGTAACGGAAGACATTAAAAAAGGAGATCAGCTCATGAAGAGGATACAGCAGATGATAGAGCATTCCTCTCTTCCCTCCTTTCCTTCAAACCCTCAACCACTCTTTCCATTGCCATCCCTCTCGAACCTTTCACCAGTATCCAATCCCCTCTTCGGGTCATTTCCTTCAACAGGGAAACAGCGTGTGAATGACTTTCCATCACCCTTGCCCGTTCATTTCCGACTCCTGCCCGGATGGCCGATTCCACAACAACAGACGCTTCTTCTCCAATGGCCAGAAGAAAATCGATCGAAAGCTCTGCAATCTTCTTTCCCAATTGGCGATGGGCATCGACTGTAAATTCACCCAACTCAAGCATATCGCCTAAAACCGCAAAGGCTCTGCCCTCTCCTTTCACCTCTGACAGGGTCTGAAGGGCCAGTTCCATTGAAACCGGATTGGCATTGTAGGCGTCATTGATCAGAGTCCTTCCGTTCCCAAGGGAAAGGACCTCCATCCTCATGGGAAAGGGTTTGAATTGCTCCAGGGCGTCTATGGCTTTCTCCTTGTCAACCCCGAAGAGGCTTGTAATTGCAATCGCCGAGAGGGCGTTGTGAACGAAATGCTTTCCTAATAAGGGAAGTCGAACCTCTCTCTCTTCCCCTTCCAGAATAAGGATGAAAGAGGTTCCCTCTTTCCCTTTAACGCGCACCTCCCTCGCCATCACATCAGCGTAATGATCGATTCCGACCGTGATTTTCTGCCCCTCGAATTCCCTTCCGAGTTCAACCACCCTGAGATCGTCCTGATTGATGATGATCGATCCATTTTGTTTCATCCGTCGGAAGAGCTCTCCCTTCTCCTCCTTGATCTTCTCCAGAGAACCCATCCCTTCAAGATGGGCGCTCTGAATATTGGTGATCAATCCCACGTCTGGCTCTGCGATTTCCGTCAGTCTTCTGATCTCACCCGGCACATTCATTCCCATCTCCAGGACAACCACCCTCTCCTTTTCCGTCAGGTTGAAAAGCGTGAGGGGAAGCCCGATCAGGTTATTCAGATTCCCCTTTGTTTTGAGAACAGGGAAAGAAGTCTCAAGGCAGGCTGAGATCATCTCCTTTGTCGTCGTCTTTCCATTGCTCCCCGTCAGGGCAATGACCGGTACTCCAAATTTCCGCCTCTGATTCCTTGCGATATCTCCGAGGGCTTGAAGCGTATCCTTTACAGCGATCACCGGCTTCGTTTGGTAACCATTCCATCGGATATCTCTGGCCCTATCTTCTTCGATTACCACGCCCCCTGCTCTCTTCTCCAGGGCTTCGATGGCGTAATGGTGACCATCAAATCTCTCCCCTTTCAATGCGATGAAGAGATCCCCTTCGGTCATCGTTCTCGAATCGGTCGAGATGGCATGGAAAACGGTCTGTTCCCCACCTTGAAGAATTTTTCCACCCGTCGCCTTCAAAATCTCACTGATATGAAAGGTCACGCTTCCTCCAACGCCTTTCTTGCCTCGATCCGGTCATCAAAAGGGGTCTTCTTCTTTCCGATAATCTGGTAATCTTCATGGCCTTTGCCCGCTATCAGAACAGTGTCTTCGGGCTGGGCTAATTGGATAGCCACGCGGATGGCTTCTCTCCGGTCGGGAACCTTCAGGTATCCTTTCTTCGATCTCCAGGCTTCCACCCCATTCCGATCCAGCTTTTCGAGAGAAAGGATCTGAAATCCCTCCTCCACCTCCTCGATAATCGCAATGGGGTCCTCGGTCCTTGGATTGTCCGATGTGAGCACTACCAGATCACTATACTTCCCCGCTACCTCTCCCATCCGGGGTCGCTTCGTTCGGTCGCGGTCGCCTCCGCACCCGAAGACCGTGATGATTTTCCCTCTGGTCCTGGAACCATTGACCAGCGTGTCTCTCAGGTCCAATAGAACTCGCTCCAGGGCATCGTGGGTATGGGCGTAGTCCACGATGACATGGATCGACTTCTGGTTGGCCACCTTCTCAAACCTACCTGAAACACCCTCCACGGTTTCCACACCCTCTTTCAGAATTTCCAGGGGTAGTCCCATTCCAAAACCCGTGGCCACCGCTGCCAGGATATTGTAGAGATTGAATCTTCCAATCAACTTCGAACGAAGAGTGAATTCGCCTTTCGGAGTTTTGATCCCGCACGAAATGCCTTCAAACGTAAGAGTCACTTCTGTCGCCGAAAAGTCGCAGGAACTTCCCAGGCCATAACGGAGGACAGGAAGATTGACTTCTCTTACGATCTCCTCCCCTCTCGGATCATCGACATTGGTCACAGCAAACCGTCCTGTCTTCCGGCTCTCAACTAACAATTCAAAGAAGAGTTTTCTCTTGCTTTCAAAGTATCGTTCCAGGGTCTGATGGTAATCTAAATGGTCTGAGGTGAAGTTGGTAAACACAGCTCCGTCGAATTGACATCCGAAGACACGATCAAGGTCAAGGCCATGGGAGGAGACCTCCATGATCACATGGGAGATCCCCTCCCCGGACATTTCCCTAAGAATTCTCTGAAGGTCGAGAGATTCGGGCGTCGTATTCAATGCGGGAATGACCTTCTGACCGTAACGGTAGTTGATCGTCCCGATCACGCCCACTTTGTATCCTGCTTTTTTGAGGATCGACTCTATAAGATGGGCCGTCGTTGTCTTTCCATTCGTGCCGGTGATGCCCACCAATCGCATTCTGGCAGATGGGTCACCGTAAAAGGTTGAGGCAACCTTCGCCAGAGCCTGGCGGCTGTTCGGAACGAAAATGGCTGTTCGCCCACTCGCCACAGATCCTTCTTCCAACAGGATGGCTTCTGCTCCTCTCTCGATGGCCTCATCAATAAAACGATGGCCATCCGCCTCCAATCCACGGATGGCCGCAAAGAGGAAGCCCTTGCTGACCTGCCGGGAATGATAGGCGATCCCCTGAATCTCCTTCCGGGTCTCTCCGACGATCTTTTTGACCTCCACCCCTTCTAACAATTTCATTAATTCCATATAAAATAGACCAAATCCGAAATCCGAATTTCGGGCGAAGCATCCGTCCCGGATCAATCCGAAACAATGACCAAAATTTAAATCTCAAATGACCAAAACTTATTTCCAGGGGGGTTGTTTCGAATTTGGAACATTTGAAATTCGGATTTGTTTCGAATTTCGTGTTTCGATATTCGAATTTCCATCCCTTTGACGCCAACCCTCCGAAATATGGAACACAGCTAACTTTCTGAGAAAAGGGGCGGTTACGATGGAGATTCAAACTTCAAATAACAGATCTCCCCTTTATCGATCACTGATCCAGCCCTGGGAACCTGCTCTACAAGCCTCCCGTTCCCAGAGACCTTGATGATCAACCCCTTTCCCTCAATGCGACTCAGTGCGCTTCGCATCGATAATCCAGCGAGGTCCGGCATCACAACCTGCTCTGTCCCCTTCCCCACCTTGACACCATCGATCACAGGTGAGGTCCAGGCCACCTCTCGCTTGATAAAGGGGTCTGACTCGTTCTTGACGATCATCGTCCCTTTTGGCAGGACACTGAGGTACGGAAGAACTTTTTCAACGATCGTTCTGAATACAGGGGCTGCAACAACTCCTCCATAAGTCGACCCCTGGGGTTCATCGATCACAACCAGTACAACCATCTTCGGTTCTTCCGCAGGAGCAAACCCCAGAAAACCGCTCATAAACTTGTCTTCAGAATACCCTCCCAGAATACTGTCTGCCTTCTGGGCTGTGCCTGTCTTTCCACCCACTTCATAGCCCTGGGGAACGGCCTGTTCTCCGGTCCCTCCCTTCTCGGTGGTCCCTCTGAGTAACGCCATCACTGCTCGACTTGTCTCCTCTGAGATGACCCTCCGGACAGGCTCTGGTTTAAAAGATTGAATCTCAACCTCCTTTTCATTCGTGATCTTCCCTATCACATGGGGCTTCATCA
This sequence comes from Deltaproteobacteria bacterium, assembly GCA_016875195.1. Lineage (GTDB taxonomy): Bacteria > Desulfobacterota > BSN033 > BSN033 > UBA1163 > RBG-16-49-23. Next base: position 1,673 of record VGRY01000008.1, on the reverse strand, counting down.
GAGTCCCGCCATTGACAATCGCTGAAAACGCCGTTGCCATCTGAATCCCCGTCACCGCAACCCCTTGCCCGAAGGCAATCGTGTTTAGTGTAACCGGAGCCCAGTATCGGGGATGCTGAAAAATCCCCTTTGCCTCGCCGGGAAGACCAATGCCTGTCTTCTCTCCGAACCCGAAATTGCAGAGATACCGGTAAAACCGATCCTTCCCCATCTTCTCTGCCGCCTTCGCAGCCCCGATATTGCTCGACACTTTGATGACTTGCTGGAAGGTGAGGTACCCATGCTTCGACGTGTCCCGGATCGTCCGGTCATAGACGGTATAGGACCCGTTTTCACAATAGAACGAATCATTGGGCCGAACGATCTTCTCTTCAAAAACCGCAGCTGCAAGAAACGCCTTAAACATGGAACCCGGTTCGAAAACGTCGGAGATCGCCCGGTTTCTCCATGATTTGGGACGGTATTGAATAAACTGATTCGGGTTGAATAACGGATAGGAGGTCAGAGCCAGAATCTTTCCGGTCATCGGATCCATGACAATGACCATGCCTCCCTTTGCACCCGTTTTTTGAACCGCATGGCTCAATTCGGTTTCAGCCACATGCTGGACCTGTTTGTCGATGGTGAGGATGATATTTCTGTATTGCTCATCTTTTTCACGAGGGCCTCCGGCCGTCATAATTCCCCTGCCCATCGCATCCTTCTCAGTCGTCAGGACATTCTGGCTCCCGTTGAGCAAAACATCGTACTGGAACTCGATCCCCTCCAACCCCTTCGAATCGAGGCCGACAAACCCAATGACATGGGCAGCCAGATGGGATTGAGGATAAAACCGCTTATTCTCTCTGAGAAAATGGATACCGGAGAGACGGAGGCTTTTCACAGCTTCGGCCTCCTTCGGAGAAACCTTTCTCTGGATCCATTCAAAAGACTTCTGGCTCTTCAATTTTTCTCTTAATTCCTTTGCGTCACTCTGGAAGACGGTAGAAATTTCAAGAACCGCCCTCTCCACATCCACGACTTTTTTTGATTCCGCATAGATCGAATCGACCTCAATACTGACAGCCAGTTCGTTCATGTTTCGGTCATAGATCGTTCCACGCTTCGGGACGAGTGGAATCTGACTCATCTGTTGCCGCGCTGCCAGCTTATACAGTTGTTCTTTTTTGAGCACCTGGAGCTGGAACATCCTTCCAACGATGAGTACAAACGAGGAGAAGATAAAAAATGAGATGAGGATGACTCTAACTTTGTACCAGTTGATGGATCTCTTTTTCATCGGATGACGATCACCTGATGGGGTTTGGGTTTGACCATGTTCAGTTCCTCAACAGCGATTTTCTCGATTCGTGCGTAGGATTTGAGTGTAGCCACTTCCAAACGCATTCTCTTATTCGCCTCGGTGAGTGCCTTCCCCTCTTTAACGGCGCTGGAAATTTCATACCCGAGGTGGATGACCTGAATTCTCGACCAGACATAAAAGAGAGATCCTCCGATTAAAAGGAACAAGAACAGACTGAAGAAAAGGAAAAGATGGAGGTTGATCCCGAAGTTTTTTTTCTTCGGCGTCTTTTCAGTCCAGAGAATTCGATCCTCTCCGTTGCTCGAACCTCTCGACATCTCTCTCCTCATATTCTCTCTGCGCACCGAAGTTTAGCACTTCGGGAACGCGG
>VGRY01000007.1 GCA_016875195.1 Deltaproteobacteria bacterium | reverse complement strand
TAGGCCGATTTCGAACCCGTTACCCATCCTTCCGTAGTTTAATGTGATACTTATTCACCCGATTGGTGAGCATTTTACGGGTAATTCCAAGCTGTTTAGCCGCTTTCTCCTGGTTCCATCCCGCTTCTTTTAGCTTACTGAGAATCCATTTCTTTTCGAGGTTGGAAACCATTTTCGATAAATCGATTTTTCCTTCCTTCATTGGAACATGATCTTCCTTGGAAAAGAGAAGTGGCGGAAGATCATTAATGGTAATGGTGTTTTTCTTGGATAATACCACCGTTTGCTGTATGGTATTGGCCAATTCCCTTATATTCCCGGGCCATGAAAAAGTTTTTAGTTGTTCCATCACCTCTGGTTCCATCCTGATGGAACCTTTCCCTTTCTGGTATTTTCTCAGGAAATGATTGATCAATAAAGGAATATCAGAAACGCGCTCTCTTAAAGGAGGGATTCGGATAGGGACGATGCTCAAACGATAATAAAGATCTTCCCTAAAATTTCCTTTGGCTACTTCCTCTTTGAGGTTTCGATTGGTTGTGGAGATGATTCGGACATCAACCTTCGTCGGGTTCGATTCTCCTACCCTCTCAAACTCCTTATCTTCAATAACCCTCAGAAGAGTCTTCTGGAGGTTGACGGGAATTTCGCTGATTTCATCCAAGACCAATGTTCCCTCATGGGCGGCCTGAAATCGTCCGATCGTATCTTTCACCGCGCCCGTAAATGCCCCTCGTTTATGGCCGAATAATTCGGTCGTCAGAAGGCTTTCCGTGAGCGCTCCACAATTGACGGTGACCAATGGTTTTTCCCTTCTCGAACTATTGTAATGGATTGTTTTGGCAATCAGATCTTTTCCAGTCCCACTCTCCCCCTGAACGAGAATGGTGGCATCCGTTTTCGATATCTTTTCGATCGTCTCAAAGATATCAAGCATTTTGGGATGATTCCCGACGATATTTGGAAAAGAATATTTTTCAGTCACTTCCTTTCTAAGAGAATCAATCTCTTTTTCCATCTCCTGTGTTTTAACGGCCTGCCGGATGATGGTCATAAATCTTTCAGTGTTATTAAAGATCGGTTTTTCAAAAAAATAGAATGCCCCTTGTTTAAGGGCTTCGACGGCCATTGAAACAGACCCATAAGCCGTGAGCAGAATGACTGGAAGGGTTGGGAAACTTTTCTTGACCTCCACCAGCAGTTCCATACCGCTTAAATCAGGCATCTTTTCATCAGTCACGATTACGTTGAGAGGATGGGTATAAATGAGCTCCAATGCTTTCTTTCCATTTTCGGCAGTGAAGACATTAAAATCTTCGTCGATGAGCACCTGAGACGTCCCGAAAAGAGAGTTGGGTTCGTCATCAACGACTAATATATTTGGCTTAGATACCATCGGATTTCTCCGGGGACTCTTCAGATGGATGGTCAAAAGGCAATTTCACGATAACCGTGGTGCCCTTTCCTTCTTCACTTTCAATCAGAATTTTTCCATTATTCCTTTCGGCGATAATCCGGCGACACACTGCCAAACCCAGTCCAGTCCCCAAAGGCTTCGTCGTAAAGAAAGGATCGAATAGCGACGGGATCGCTTCTTTTTTGACGCCAACCCCAGTATCTGCAAAAATGATTTGGATATAATTAGGCGGGTCCGATTTTTGAATCGTCCTGATCATTAATTCGCCCCCCTTCGGCATGGCCTCGTAAGCATTTTTGACAATATTCAAAAAGGCCTGTTTGATCTCTTCATAGTTACTATAAATTTTTGGAAGGGAGGGGTCCATCTCCGTAACCACCCGGACGGTATTCGATTCCCGCTCAAAGATATGAGTGATAATATTGATGACGACATGGATCACCTCATTGATATCCACTTCAACGAACCGAACTTTATTGGGAGGTCTGACAAAGTTGAGGCATTCCTGAACAAACTCGTTCAAATGCTGAATTTCTTCGTTGATAATATTAATCGACTGAGCTAGAACCTCATCGCCCAAATTTGATCTTCGTTGAATGATCGTGAGAGCGCCGGAAATCGCATGAAGGGGGTTTCGGATTTCATGGGCGAAGAATGGAAAAAATCTATCAAGAGAAGGATAAAGTTCTAACTGTTTATCCTCTTGCTGGGCCTCACGAATTTCTAATGCGTTTTTGATTGCCTTGATCAGGATTTGAGGTTCGATGGGTTTGGTGAGGAAATCGATAGCCCCCTTTTTCATCATGTCCATGGCCACCTGATCATCGCCATAACCGGTGATGACCACGACGGTGATGTCTTTATTGTCCTGCTTCATCCTGCCCAATACTTCTTCGCCATCCAGGTCAGGCAATTTCAGGTCCAGGAGAACAAGGTCCGGATTTTCCTTTGCCGCTTTTTCAATCGCCGTGTTTCCATCCAGCGCAATGGACAATTTGTAGTCTTCAGCATCCAGAGCTCTCCGGATGAAATTAACATAATCGATATTGTCATCGACCACTAACAATTTGCTTTCTTTCTTAATCATACGAAAAATACTATAACAAAATTCAATGACAATCAACTAAAATTATTAATTTTCAATTCATCCGTAAAATGTTCAACTTCTTGACATGGACATCAGAACAGGCTATTGGAAGACAGGAGACGGTTTGATGGATCAACCTCTTAGCGATATCTTTGCTGACATTAGATCCTACCTTGAATATCTTAAGCGTATGGGAGTCACGGAATTGCCTATCGCTGATAAAAAGACGGAAAAGATTTATTCCGCAGAGGGTTCCACTCATGTTGGGGCTATAGGTGAATCGCCCCAAACGTATCCAATAAAAAAGTTTTCTCAGGCCTCAGCGGCATCCTTGGCAGAGATAAGGAATGAATTAGGAAATTGTCAGAGATGTAAACTTCATAAAACGCGCCAAACGATTGTGTTCGGGGAGGGGAACGCCAAGGCAAAGTTGATGCTCATTGGGGAGGGGCCAGGATATGATGAAGATGCCCAAGGGAAACCCTTTGTGGGAAGGGCGGGTCAACTTCTAACCAAGATTCTTCAGTCGATAGAAATCCAGAGGGAGCAAGTCTATATCACTAATACCATCAAATGCCGCCCACCGCAGAACCGAAACCCTGAACCCGATGAGATCGCAAATTGTCACCCCTTCCTGTTAAAACAGATTCAGGTCATCGGGCCTGAAATTATCTGTGCACTCGGAACGTTTGCTGCTCAAACCCTTCTCAGTACCGATGCCAAAATCACCGCACTTCGAGGGAAGTTCTACGATCTTTCAGGCATCCGGGTTATCCCTACCTATCATCCTGCCTATTTGCTTCGGAATCCAGAAAAGAAGAGAGATGTTTGGGAGGATATGAAGCAGATTGCCAAAGCCCTGGCCGACAATGAACGTTAAACGATGAACGATGCACCAAACCCATTGGAAGAATGGAATGATGGAATCGTGGAATAATGGGTTAAGAAAAGTTACTTCTGGGTTTTACCCAACATCCCATTATTCCCGAAATATTTTTGTTCAATGTCTATTGTCCATCGTTCATTGTGCATCTTAAGGCAGGAGCCGGTAGTTCAACTCGACCCCTTTTTCACTCAAGGTTTTCAGAAAGACCTCTGTGATTCCCTCGATCAGAAGTTCGAGAAGGGAAAATTTCCTTTTCGGATAGAGGACGATGGGTTTCCCTTCGATGCCAACCATCTTGGCGGCCGTATCAATGGCATCCTGAAGGTTCCCAAGTTGATCCACCAGTCCGAACTGTTTGGCCTGTTCTCCAGTCAGGATTCTACCATCCGCCACTTGAGCGACCTTTGAGCGATCCATCTTTCTCCCATCGGCTACAGCCTGGATGAACTGCTGGTGGACATTGTCAATGACCGACTGGATGAGTTTCTTCTCTTCAGCCGTCATCTCCCTGAATGGCGATCCGATATCTTTATGTTCTCCGCTTTTCAATACGACCCCTTTGATCCCGATCTTCTTGAAGAGTTCTTCGATGTTGGTAAATTCCATGATGACTCCGATGGAACCTGTAATTGTCCCGGGATTGGCGATGATCAGGTCAGAAGCGCTCGCAATATAGTATCCGCCTGAAGCGGCCACCGAGCCCATGGAAGTGATCACCTTCTTTTTCTGATTCGCCTTGATCTTCATGACCTCACGATAGATCTCCTGGGAAGGCCCTACTCCGCCACCCGGAGAGTCAATTCTCAGGATAATGGCTTTTACCCCTTCGTCCGTGTCATATTGGTGGAGATCTTCAATAACTCCCAGGGATTGCGTGATCAGACCACGGATTTCTATAACCGCGATTTTATCTCCGAAGGAAAATTTTGTTGAACCCGATCGCGACGTAAATTGGCCGATGAGAAAGAGGATGACAAAAAAAGTGGCCAGTAGTCCGACGATCGCAACCAAACCCACCAGGATTCTTTTCCGTTTCATAGGGGTCTCCTGTATTAGGAAATAGGTTTCTTCTTATATTAGAAATAAAAACTGACGTTTGTCGTTGTCGAGACTCGTATCGAGTCTCGTTTATTGAAACTGGAGGCTCGGATTATTATCGAGCTTCGAGCTTCTTGCGTCTAACTTCGATACGAGCATCGTCACCGTAAACCTCTTTTCAAACCGGCGATATTCGAATGGTTTCGAATGGAGACGTCTGAAAGACCCGTATCCATTTAGTTTTAACCAGTTCGAGGATAGCTAAAAAAGTGATTACAATCACTCTCCGGGAAGACTGTTCAGGGAAGAGAAGGTGAAAGGGAAGGCTCCGGTTCTCCTTTTGAAGAAGGAGGAGGATCTCCTGAACTTTATCCTCTACCGTGAGACGATCCAAAACCACCTCATGAAAAGACTCTCCCTTTACCCTGTCAAGAGCCTTGCGAAGGGCGTCGATGAGATCGAAGAGAGTGGCTTCAATGTGTTCCTCTGCAGGTTGTGTTTCTCTCTGTGATGTCAACCGCACGAAGACATCACGGTCCAGCAATGGTCTATTGATCAATTCTGACGCGGCTGATTTATATTTCTGATACTCGAGCAACCTCCTGACCAACTCAGCCCTTGGATCCTCGCCTTCCTCTTCTTCATCCTCCTGGGTCTGGGGGAGAAGCATCTTCGATTTAATGTGGAGAAGCGTTGAGGCCATCAGAAGATATTCTCCCGCGATGTCGAGGTTGAGGGTTTTCATCCATTTCAGGTATTCCATGTATTGTTCGGTGATCAGGGCAATGGGTATGTTGAAGATGTCCATCTCGTTTTTCTGGGTGAGATGGAGTAGAAGGTCGAGAGGTCCTTCAAATGTCTCCAGGCGAATGGTATAGGGCGACCTTTCTTCTGAATAGGTATCACATTCTGGCATCAATTTACCTTAAGAGATTTGCTCACGTATTGCAACTCATCTTGCCGGGTAATCACCTGCTCGTCCAGTCTGGCTTTGAGGAGATCCTCCAATCCCTTACGGATGGAAGGTCCGGGGGGGACTCCCATTTGAACCAGATCTCTTCCCCTCAAGATCGGTTTAGTATCCTTCAACTGGGTGAAATAGAGGGAGATGTATCGACGGGTGACGGTCTGGGTTGTCTTGGCCATGATGAACAGTTTCACTTCTGTTGAGAGGGGGGATAGAGTCGTGTAAATCTCCGACCGCTTAGGCTCTCTGCCCGCATTGATCCAGGAAAAGATCTGGAGTAATACAAGATCACCCTGACGTTTTCTTTCCATTGAACTTTTTTTCTGTCGATCATTCATGGCCAACCGTTCGCAAAGTTCCAGGTTCTCTTCCTCCTTGAGAGAGTCGATGAGCCCATAGAAATAGACCAGCCAACGCTCGTAACGTTCTTCGAGAAAGAGAAGATCAAACCACGAGATGACATGATGAATCTGTTCAAACAGGGAAATCTTCTCATCATCGAGTTTGAGTTGGGGATGGAGAAAACGTAGGAGGTTGAAATCTCTCATCCGTTTCAAGGCAGGGATGGGATCCTCCTCCTGACAGATCAGGATAAATTCTGAGAGAATTCGTCCCCCTGAGAGTTTATCAAAGATCCCCATCTTTACCGCATGTTTTATCAGATTCTGAGTATGCTTCCCGATCTGGAATTTGAACCTCTGTTCGAAACGGATGGCCCGATAGATGCGTGTTGGATCCTCAACAAAGGAGAGGTTATGAAGGACGCGAATGACCTTCTCTTTAATATCTTTGACTCCGCCGAAAAAATCGATCAATTCTCCAAAGGCTCGAGGGTTGAGCTGGATGGCCAACGTGTTGATGGTGAAGTCCCTGCGATAAAGGTCTGCTTTGATTGAACCTCGTTCAACCGTCGGAAGGGCGGCCGGAGAATCGTAGACCTCCAGGCGCGCAGTCGCCACATCCACTTTCAGTCCATCCGAAAAAAGGATCAAGGCCGTCCCGAATTTTTTATGAGTCCGGATCCGGCAGGGAAATCTTTTTTCAAATTCTTCTGCGAACCGGATCCCATCTCCTTCGACAACGATATCGATATCGAAGTTCTCCATCCTCATCAGAAGGTCTCTGACAAACCCTCCTACCCCAAAGATGGAATATCCCAAATCGTCCCCTACCCTGCCGAACTCCGTCAGGAGGCTTCGTATTCTTTCCGGGAAACGCTCCTCGATCAATTTGGAAATCATCCTCTTTCGGACATGGAGGGGCTGACTCTCTCTTACAGAATTCATCATCCCTTCGTGGAAGGCCCGTAACACCTCGCCCATGGTCACAATTCCGACCAGTCGCCCCTGTTCAATGACTGGGATGAGACTCTGATTTTGCCCGATAACCAGTTCCTGAATCCGGGAGAATGGAGCTTCGGGCGAAATCATCGAAAATTCCGTTGTCATATAATCTTTTACAAGTCCATCCTTCAAACCGTGATGGACCGCTCGATCCACGACTTCCTTTGAAATGAGGCCAACCACTTTATCCTCTTGAGAGACCGGAAGCATATCCAGAAGATATCGTGAGAGAATTTCTCCAGCTTCTTCCAGGGTTCGGTCAGGGCCTACCGTCTTGACCGGATAAACCATCAGGTCCTTGGCTACCCTTCGGGGTCTCACAAACTGACGCAATACCTTGAGCAAATGTCCATGTGCCTCCAGAAGGGACATGGCTTTAATGGTGGCTGAAGCGGCGGTAGGATGCCCTCCTCCACCGAATTCCGTGGCAATCTCCGAGACATTGACTTCTTCAATTCTGCTTCTTCCGATCAGGTAAATCCGGCCTTCCATCTGGACGAGAACAAAGAGAACATCGAGGTTCTCCATATCCTTCAACTTATGGACGAGGATGGCAATGTCTCCGACATATTGATCGGCAGTGGCCTGAGCAATCACTACATCGATACCATGGACATCATAGCGGGTGGCCGATTGGATGAGGTCATTGAGCAAAAAGATCTGCTCCGAGGTGAGTTCTTTGGTGATCACATTGGACAGGATGTTGAGATTAGCCCCTTTCCCAACCAGATATCCTGCCGCCCGAAAATCTTCTTCTCTCGCCGAGGAAAAGGTCAGATTTCCCGTATCCTCATAAATGCCAAGAAGCATGACTGTGGCTTCATCAGGGGTGATCTCCACTCCCTTTTCCCGCAGGGTGTCCAGCAGCAGAGTTACTGTCGATCCGACTTCAGAGATGACTTCATAAGAGCCACGAATATCTTCAGAAGAAGGAGGATGGTGATCGTAAATATGAATATCGAGTCCGGGTTTCAGTGCAATCTCGGAAAATTTTCCAATCCGGCTGATCTGACGGGTATCGACCAGAATCAGCCGGTCGATCTCTCGAAGGTCAATATTTTTCACCCGCTCCACCTCTAAGGCATAAAGGGTGGAGTGAATGAAGAACTCTCGAAGGCTCCTTTCCTGAGATCCGGGAAAAACCAGGACGGCCCCCGGATAAAGTTTTTTTGCAGCCAGCATCGAAGCCAGGGAGTCGAAATCCGCATTCGTGTGGGTCGTGATCACTTCCATAAATTAAAAAATTCGAAATCCGAATATCGAAATCCGAAACAAATATAAAATTTTCAAATGTTTAAAACGAATAGTTTTGAATTTAGGATTTGGTACATTCGAATTTGTTTCGAAATTCGGATTTCGTGCTTCGGATTTATCTTTTTCAGCCTCTGGGATGATACTGGTGATGAAGTTTCTTCAAGCGTTCGCCGGTCACATGGGTGTAGATCTGCGTCGTTGAAATATCCACATGGCCAAGCATCAGTTGCACAGAGCGAAGATCAGCTCCCCTTTCGAGGAGATGACTGGCAAAGGAATGCCGGAGGAGATGAGGGGTGATCCTTTTCCGGATTCCGGCCTTTCGTCCGTAGGCTTTGATGATCTTCCAGAACTGCTGCCGGCTGATGGGTTTTCCAAATCGGCTGACAAAAAGAAAGGGAGTTTCCTTCCGTTTGAGTAATTTCTCTCGAGATTCTTTCATGTAAAGTTGCGCCCCGTCGATCGCCTCTTTGCCGATGGGCACAATCCTTTCTTTTGAGCCTTTTCCGTAAAGGAGGACATATCCTGCCTCGAGATGGAGGTGGTTGACCCGGAGTCGAACCAGTTCGGAAACCCTCATCCCGGTGGCATACAGCATCTCCAGCATCGCTCGATCCCGGATTCCCAGCGGGGTCAGGGAATTAGGTTGATCCAGCAACTTCTCCACCTCATGAAGAGAGAGGATTTCCGGCAACTTTTTCGGGACCTTTGGCGATTCGATCTCTTCAGCCGGGCTGACCTTAAGGAGGCCCTCCTCGGTTAGAAACCGAAAGAAGACCCGGATCGAAACTAAATTCCTCGCCAGGGACCGGCTGGAAAGCCCCTTCTTTTTCAACAGGAGAAGGAATTCCCGGATATCCGTTTTAGAAATATCGCTGGCCTCCTCCGTGCCTTTCTTTTGTAGATGGTTGAGAAAACGATTCAAGCCATGGCTGTAGGCTTCGATGGTATTTTTAGACAACCCTTTTTCGACGACAAGATAATGGAGAAATCGGTCTAACAACTGATGCATTTTTAATAAGCCTTTTATGCTATTGTAGCTTTGGGCAAGAAGAAATCTATAAATTGGGCATATTGGTTAAATTCGAAATTCGAATATCGAATCACGAAACAAATTGAAAATTTCGAAATACAAATATTTAAACTATTTTTTGTACATTTGGATTTTGATCATTAGGGGTTGTTTCGAAATTCGGATTTCGTTCTTCGGAATTATAATCCAATCAATCGTCCAGGTAGCTTTGCTGCTATGCTGCACAGGACAATATGCACATCTTTACTCGGCCATGTCAGACTCCGGTCGAGCCGAAGCCTCCTCCCTGTCTCTGGGTCGGGGGCAGGTCCTCCACTTCGACCAGAATCGAACGAAACACACGGGAGATGACCATCTGCGCAATCCTTTCACCGTTGCAGACGGAAAAAGGTTGATCCCCGAAATTGATCAAAAGCACTTTCACCTCACCGCGATAATCCGAATCGATCGTCCCAGGCCCATTGACCAGCCCGATTCCCTGGTGAATGGCCAATCCACTCCGAGGACGAACCTGTCCTTCAAACCCCTCGGGGATGGCGACCGAAATACCGGTAGGAATAAGTTTCCTTTCACCCGGGTTGATGAGGGTCTCTTCTTCGAGGGAAGCAAAGAGATCCATTCCAGACGAACCTTCAGTCATATATTGAGGAAGGGAGGTGGGATGGTTCTTTTTAAGCCGTCTGATATAGATCGTTACTTGTTCCATTGGCTCCAGGGCCGTGGATGATTCGTGAAATGCTTTCCATCCATGGGTCCAAGAACAGTAAGGCAGAAATAGTTCTCGTCAAAAATATGACTGGCCAGGGTTTTAAGCGTCTCCTCACTCACTTCATCAATCCCCTTCAGGATGGACTCCACGGTTTGATAGGTCTGAAAATAGATCTCATTTTTAGCCAGCCGGGTCATTAAATTGTCAGAACTCTCAAGGCTGAGAAGAAGATTTCCCTTTAACTGTTCTTTCGCAATATTGAGTTCTCCGTCTTTAAAGGGTTCTCCCTTCAGCCGATTAAATTCGCTAAGGATGAGCTGAAAGGTTTCTTCAAATGATTTTTCGTCTGTTCCCGCGTAAACGACAACCAGTCCGGTATCAATGTAGGTGGGAAGATAGGAATAGACGGAGTAAGCCAGGCCGCGATTCTCTCTGATTTCCTGGAACAGCCTGGAACTCATTCCTCCCCCTAAAATGGTGTTCAACACATAAGATGAAAATCGAAGGGAGTGATTGTAATGAAGTCCGTGAGTCCCCAGGCAGAAGTGGACCTGTTCCAGATCCCGTTTGGAAATATGGGTCGCGGAAATCGAAGGGGGTTTGAGTCGTTCTCTGGCCTGGTCCGACGGGGTCAGTTGTCCGAAAGCTTCTCCGATAAGGTTAACCACGTTCTGATGTTCGAGATTGCCGGCCGCACAGACGATGATCCGGTCGGCTTGATAATTGGTTTTAAAAAAATGTTCGATCTGATCCCGCCTGAAAGATTGGATCTGGTTTGCCGTTCCACAGATCGGAAAACCAAGGGGGTGGTTTCCCCAGCAGGTCCGGTTGAACAGATCGTGGACGTAATCGTCTGGGGTGTCCTCCACCATTTTAATCTCCTGGAGGATAACCATCCTCTCCTTTTCGACATCCTTTTCGTCCATGCGCGAGTGAAGAAAGATGTCGGAAAGAAGATCGATGGCCAGCGGTAAATTTTTGTCGATCACTTTCGCATAAAAGCAGGTGTATTCTCTTCCAGTAAAAGCGTTCAGTGTACCTCCGACGGAGTCGATCTCCTTGGCGATATCAAAGGCGGTTCTCCGCTCCGTTCCTTTAAACAGTAGATGTTCGATGAAATGAGAAATACCGTTTTCATCCGGTTGTTCATCCCTCGATCCTGTCATCACCCAGAGGCCGATGGACACCGATTTGAGAAAAGGGATGGTTTCAGTGATCACCCTGATCCCGTTACTCAAAATGGTCTTCTGATAACCGGACACTTCCGGTACATATCCATTCTCGGATAAAGAGTGTGTGTTTGTCTTCATGAACCCCATGGTGCTTCCTTCTCGATCTTACTCTTTCGAGGTTGCGGTTTCCTTCAGGGCGGCTTTTCGGCTAAGGCGAATTCGACCCTGTGGATCAACGTCGATCACTTTGACAGGCACCTCATCGCCCTCCTTCAAAATGTCCGTCACTTCTTTTACGTGGAAATCTGCAAGCTGAGAAATGTGAACCAGGCCATCGGTTCCGGGTAAGATTTCGACAATGGCGCCAAACCCCATAATCCTTTTCACCTTGCCTGTGTATAGGCCGCCCACCTCCACTTCTGCAGTCAGCCTTTTGATAATCTGGATTGCTTTTTCGATCGAATCATAATTCGGGGAGGCCAGCTTGACTGTTCCGGAGTCATCGACGTCGATTTTTACCCCTGTCTGATCGACGATGGAACGGATATTCTTTCCGCCCGGTCCGATGATGTCACGGATCTTCTCCTGCTTGACCTGCAGGGTGTAGATTCTCGGCGCATGCCGGGAGAGATCCGTGCGGGGCGCTGGAATGGTCTCTTGCATCTTTCCCAAAATATAGAGCCTTCCCTCTCGGGACTGTTGGAGAACATGGCTCAACACCTCTTTTGATATTCCCTTAATCTTGATATCCATCTGAATGGCGGTGACTCCTTCGGCAGTGCCTGCCATCTTAAAATCCATATCGCCGATATGATCTTCGTCGCCGAGGATATCCGAGAGGATGGCTTCCTGTCCGTCTTCAAGAATCAAGCCCATGGCAATCCCAGCGACTGGGGCTTTGATCGGAACGCCTGCATCCATCAAGGAGAGGGTTGACCCGCATACCGTAGCCATCGAAGAAGAACCATTCGATTCCAAAACCTCTGATACAATGCGAATGGTGTAAGGAAATTTTTCATTGGAAGGAAGGATAGGGAGAATCGCTTTCTCCGCTAAAGCGCCATGCCCGATCTCCCTTCGAGAGGGAGACCGTAAGGGAGAAACTTCTCCGGTGCTGAACGGAGGGAAATTGTAGTGAAGCATAAATGACTTATAGGTCTCACCCATTAAAGAATTAATTTTCTGCTCATCCTCAGAAGTGCCGAACGTGACCACGGCCAGGACCTGGGTTTCCCCACGTGTAAAGAGAGCAGAACCATGGGTCCTGGGAAGAATGCCGACTTCACAGGAGATGGGACGAATCTCCCGAAGCCCCCTGCCATCGATCCTCTCCTTCTTCTCCAGAATCCAATTTCTCTTCAGTTTTCGGTCCAGGTCCTCAAAGATCTTGATGACATTCTTCCGGGTAAGCTCTGCTTCCGTTCCGAATGCTTCAAGCGCAAGGTTTAAACTCTCGTCCAGATATTCATGTCTCTTTGTCTTTTCGGTAATCTGATAGGCCTTCTGTAATCTTTCCTGGGTAAGCCCTTTAACCTTTTCGATCAGTGCTTCATCGGGTTTTTCAACATTGACTTCCCTCTTCTTTATCCCACAGGCTTCCCTTAATTGTTTCTGAAGCTGGATGACAGGCTTAAGAGACTGATGGCCGAATAGAATGGCTTCGAGGATTATATCTTCCTTCAGCTCTTTAGCGCTTCCTTCGACCATGATAATCGCATCCTCGCTCCCGGCGACAAAGAGATCGATGTCGCTTAATTCCAGCTCATCCGGGGAGGGATTGATGACATATTCCCCATCAATTCTTCCTACTTTCGCCCCTGCGATCGGAACATCGAAAGGAATATCCGAGATATAGAGCGCGGCGGAAGCCCCGATCATCCCCAGAACAGATGGGTCATTGTTTGAGTCTGCCGAGAGAACCGTGGCAATGATCTGGGTTTCGTTCTGGAATCCTTTTGGAAAAAGGGGCCTCAGAGGACGGTCGATGAAACGAGAGGTGAGGATTTCACGATCGGTGGGTCTTCCTTCTCTTTTGAAAAAACCTCCCGGGATTCTTCCCGCCGCATAAGTCATTTCCAGATAGTTCACGGTCAGGGGAAGAAAGTCAATTCCCTCTCTCTTCTCCTGAGATGATACTGCTGTCACTAGGACCATTGTTTCTCCGTATTGAACCACTACAGAGCCGCTGGCCTGCTTGGCCATTTTCCCCGTCTCGATGGAAAAGGGTCTTCCTCCAAATTCGACTTGAAACGTTTGTACCATAAATTTATTCACACTCCTTCATTCAATTTTTTACTGTTTCATTCTTTCTATTTCCTGAGGCCTAACTGATCGATAATGGTGCGATAGCGATCCACCTTTTGCTCCTTGAGATAATTGAGAAGCCTTCTTCGCTGTCCCACCAGTTTCAACAGGCCTCGCCTCGAATGATGATCCTTCTTGTGGCCTTTGAAATGTTCGGTGAGATAGCGGATCCGTTCGCTGAGAAGGGCGATTTGAACCTCGGGTGAACCCGTGTCCTTCTCATGAGCCCTAAACCGGTCGATGATCTCTTTTTTCTTTTCCTGAACCAATGCCATGAAATTCCTCCTTTACATTAAATAGACTCTTCTTTTCGAACTGTTTTTTCATTTTGAAATACCCGGATGGGGCGGAAAACGACTCTGTCCGGTCCGACGGCTCCGATCTCTCCCCTTCTGATCGCTGATTGTAAGATGGCCACCAACCCATCTTCTGGAGAGGACATCTTAAGCCACTGTTTTTCTTCGAATGGAGGAAGGGTGTCAGGATCAAGATCTCTTGCAACCATCTCCTTTCCGTAACGAACCTTCCTGACCAAACTGTCATCTCCGATCATCTCCGGGAGATCAAACAATGCCTCTTTTAAAGGGATGAGACATGACCGGAGGGCTTCTTCACTCTGTAAAGCTTTCACCTTTGACAAAGGAATCGCCTGCTCGATTGTAAAAGGACCGCTCTGTGTTCGCCTCAGAGAGACGAGATGAGCTCCACATCCGATCTCCCTTCCGATATCCCTGGCCAGGGAGCGGATATAAGTCCCCTTTGAACAGGAGATCTTGAAATAAACCATCGGAAAGGCGATCTTTTCAATCTGAAGATCGAAAATCTCTATCTCCCTCTCCTTCCTTTCCACCTCAATCCCCATCCGGGCCATCCGGTAAAGAGGTTTTCCGTTCACCTTTACTGCGGAATACATCGGAGGAACCTGTCGTATTCTACCGATAAAGGATTTAAAAATCGTCCGGATCATATCCGGAGACAGATGTTCCCCGGATCCTTTTCTGATCATTTTCCCGGTGAGGTCATCGGTGTCTGTCTCTTCTCCAATTTTCAATACACCTTCGTAGTGTTTCGGATCGTCCTTAAGGAAAGGAACCAATTTCGTTGCCTCGTTGATGACAACAGGAAGAACTCCTGTTGCAAATGGATCGAGCGTTCCAATATGGCCGGCCTTCTTAATGGAAAACCTGGCTTTGATTTCCCTCACCACATCGAGGGACGTCATTCCCTCGGATTTATCCACAACGAGAAGGCCATCAAGGTTCATCCGGGTTTTCCTCCCTTTCCTTTTGAAGGGATTGTAACACCTCCCCGATATGAATGGCATACTCGATCGATGGATCGAACTCAAACATAATTTCGGGCGTATAGCGCAGGTTGATCCGCCTGGCCAGTTCCCTACGGATATATCCTGTAGCACTCCCGAGGCCTTTGATCGATCTTTCTCTCTCTGCGGCAGAGCCTGGAACGCTGAAATAGATCTTGGCCGAACGGCAATCGTCGGTCACCTTCACCCTGGTAATGGTGATCAGACCGATCCGGGGGTCCTTGACGGTTCTGACTAACATCTCAGAGACCTCTTTGTGGATCAGGTCTGCAACTTTATCTGATCGTTTTCCTTCCATCTTTTAAAAAGTCTAATGTCCAACGGTAAGGGTAAAGAGGCCTGTATCGTTGATAAAAGGCTACGTCTATCGTCTCTTAATTCTTTTTACGTAACCGATAACCGAAACGGGCATCGTCACCGGAACCATCACCTTTTCTTGTTCGTTCAATTCATACCGAAAGGATTTCCATCTCGGTATGAATCAGTTCTCCGAGGTTCATCTTCTCGATGAAGTCCACTACCTTATCCAGGCTGGAATTAATATGTCTCCGGTCGTTGCCAACCGTACAGATTCCAATCTGGGCCCTTTGCCAGAGGTCTTGATCCCCGACCTCCGAAATCGACACATTGAACTTATGTTGTACTCGATCGATTATTTTCCGGAGGACATGTCGCTTGCCTTTGAGCGAATGATTCTCCGGAATCCGAAGATCAAGTTGGCAAATTCCAACGACCATCCTTTTCCCCTCCTCTTTTCATCCAATGGGATCTAAGATAATCGGGGTTGAACCTGTTCCATTTCATAGGACTCAATGATATCCCCAGGTTTGATATCATTAAAATTCTCCATCCAGATGCCGCATTCGAATCCCTGGGTGCATTCCTTCATGTCGTCCTTAAACCGTTTAAGCGATGAGATACGTCCGTCGAAAACAATGACATTATCCCTCAGGAGTCTGGCATGGGATCCTCTTACGACCTTTCCATCCGTGATCAGGCTTCCTGCAATCGTGCCCATTTTACGGACATTGAAAAGCTGGAGTACCTGGGCTCTTCCGAGAATGTGTTCTTTGTAGGTCGGCTCCAGCAATCCTTCCAGGGCTTTTTTGATGTCGGAGATGGCGTCGTAGATGACCGAGTAAGCGCGTAGATCCACACTCTCCTGTTCGGCAAGAATCTGGGCTTTGGGGCCAGGCCTGACATTAAATCCGATAATGATCGCATTGGATGCAGAGGCGAGATTCACATCCGATTCGGTGATCCCGCCAACCCCATCATGAATAATATGTACCTTAACTTCGCTGGTGGACAGCTTTTTCAAAGCCTCCTTCATGGCCTCAATGGAGCCCTGGACATCCGCCTTGATGACCACATTGAGCTCCTTGATCTCGCCCTTCTTAATCTGCTCGTAGAGTTCTTCCAAGGAGACCTTGCTTAGCTTTGAAAGTTCTTTGGCACGGATTTTTTCCTGCCGGTAAAGACTGACCTGTTTGGCTAATTTCTCTTCTGTGACCACAATCAAAGTCTCTCCAGCATCAGGAACTGCAGCGAATCCAACCACTTCAACCGGAATGGAAGGTCCGGCATGCTCAATCTTTTGTCCCCGGTCATTGAGCATGGCCCTTACCCTTCCATACTGGGAACCAGCGATGAAGACATCTCCAGCCTTCAGGGTTCCTTCCTGAACGAGAACAGTTGCCACGGGTCCTCTGCCCTTATCCAATTTGGCTTCTATTACCACTCCCCTTGCAGGCTTATTCGGGTTCGCCTTTAACTCAAGAACTTCTGCCTGGACGAGGATCAGTTCAAGCAATTCCTTGATCCCTACCTTCTGCTTCGCCGATATTTCAGCGAAAATGGTATTGCCTCCCCACTGTTCAGGAACCAGTCCATATTCGGACATCTCTTTTTTTACCTTTTCAGGGTTGGCATTTTGTTTATCAATCTTATTGATGGCCACGAGGATGGGAACATTGGCAGCGCGGGCGTGGTCGATCGCCTCTTTCGTCTGAGGCATGACCCCGTCGTCTGCAGCGACCACCAGTATCACCACATCAGTCACCTTGGCGCCCCTTGCTCTCAACGCAGTAAATGCTTCATGACCAGGGGTGTCAATAAAAACGACATGTTCGTTTTCAAGTTGAACATCGTAAGCCCCGATATGCTGGGTAATCCCCCCTGCTTCTCCGTCCACCACATTGGTTTTACGGATAGAATCGAGAAGCATCGTTTTACCGTGATCCACATGTCCCATAATGGTAACGACAGGCGGTCTGGGTTGAAGCTCTTCTGGCCGATCCTCTTTTCGTTGGAGAAGCTCCGGATGGTCAAGCGAAATCCGTTCTACTTCGTATCCGAACTCGCTTGCCACGAGCGAAGCGACATCCGCATCAATGGCCTGGTTGATATTGACCATTACGCCGATATCCATCAATTTTTTTATCAACTCCCCGCCCCTGACGCTCATCCTTTTCGCCAGGTCTCCAACCGAGATGACTTCAGCAATCCGGATGATTCGTTTTATAGGTTTCGGAACGGTGATCTCTGTTTTTCTGGGAGACTTGAGGACGAGTTTCTTCTTAAACGGTTTAAACGGCCGGGACAATAGCTCTCCTTCTTTTTCAGGCCTTTTCTCATCGGTCAAATCATCCTCCTGGACCATCCTTTCTTCGATTAGCCTTCGCTTCTTCACACCTACTTTTTTCTTTGCTTGGAGGAGACTCTCTTTTTCTACCTGCTCCAGGATCGCTTTTTTGGGAATTTTCCCATCCACTTTTTTAACTAATGATGACTTTGTTTTCTCTTCCTCCCCTATCTTCGCCGGTGTCTTCACCCCTTCTTTTAATGAGGGTTTGGGTGATATGAGTTCAGCAGCGGGCTTCACTGGAGCAGTCTCTTTGACTACGGTTTTTGCTTCAGATGATATCTCTTTCTTTCTTTGAACAACGGGTTCTTTGGCTGGGGCCTTTTCTTTTTCTTCCTGTTTCTCCCCTTTCTTTCCACTTTTTTAGGGGGAATGATTTCGGGCTTGACTTCTACTTTTGGAACAATGACCTCAGGTTCAACCAAAACAGGAGGGGGGGGGGGTTCAATGCTTCTCGTTCTTCTTCGGATCACGGTAGGCTTAACCCGTTTTTCAATAACCTCTTTTTCAGCATCCCTGCCAATAATTTTTTCATCGGTAACAGGGGACACTTTTCCGCTTGTTTCGGGTTTCTTATCCTTAACCTTCAACCCCATTTTTTTCAATTTTAGAATCAGATTGTCGTCCCCCGCCTTCACGTCACCTGCAAGGTCGAGGACTTTCACTTTCGACATTCCCTTTCCTCCTTCATCCCTATAGAACCTTCTGCCCTAAAGGGGTTTGCTTTCATTCTATACGCCTTGGAGCGATTTTCCTTTAAAGCCCTCTTTAACACAACCGGCTTCAGGAACCAGCTCGAAATAGCGTCTCTTCTTCGCCATGTTAAAACAGGAATCAACCGGACAGACATATATTCCCCTACCGGTCCTGTTTTTTCCCTCCACAATCCGTGCTTTTCCATCGGCTGTCAAGGTGAACCGAATCATCTCCTCTTTCCTCTTTCTTTTCTTACAACCGATGCACAGCCGAATCGGAATCATTGGTTTTTTATTTCAACAAGCTGCTTCGCCGATTGGATCAATTTTTCTGCCCTTTTCACACCTATTCCCTGGAGTCTCGAAAGCTTCTCAATGTCTGATTCTGCAATATCCTTGATGCTTTGAAATCCATGGCTTTTCAAAATCTCGGCCAGTTTCTCTCCTACCCCCTCCATCTTTTCTACAGGAGCAAGAACGAGACCCTCAGCCACGGGTGGAGTTTCAGGAATGCTTTCTTTGGGTTCCTTCTCTTGAGTCATCTGTGATGCGATTTCAACAATCTTGGAGGCCTTCTCTTTTTCGTACCCTAACACCTTTGCCACTTCTTCAGGGTCTGCCTCAGCGAGATCCCGGAGCGTGCGATATCCTTCATTATAGAGGATGCGACTGCCCACGTCACCGATATTTGGTAGTCCCCTAAAGATTTCCAATACCTCACCGGCGATCTTTTCCATCTTCGATTCGCTTTTAATGTCGATCTTCCACCCTGTGAGTTTCGAAGTCAAACGGACATTCTGCCCTTTTTTTCCTATGGCCAGGGAGAGCTGATCATCCGCCACCACCACTTCCATGTGCCGGTTCTCCTCATCAATATAGACCCTCGAGACTTTAGCAGGGGCGAGTGCATTGCACACATACTTGGCATGATCCTGAGACCACGGGATAATATCGATTCGTTCCCCGCGAAGTTCCTGGACGACATTCTGGACTCTCGAGCCTTTCATGCCCACGCAGGCGCCTACCGGGTCGACATCGCGGTTGGAACTGTAGACGGAAATCTTTGCCCGTTCCCCAGGCTCCCGGGCTGCGCTGATAATTTTGATCACACCTTCAGAAATCTCCGGAACCTCTAATTCAAACAGTTTGATGAGAAACCCCGGATGGGTCCGGGAGAGGAAAATCTGCGGTCCCTTTGTATTCTTCTGGACTTCAAGAATATAAGCCCTGATCCGTTCGCCTTGCCGGTAAACCTCCCCTGGAATCTGTTCCTTGGATAACAGGACGGCTTCCGCCCTCCCGATGGTGACAAAGAGACTCCCCTTTTCCATCCTCTGGACCGCGCCGCTCACGAGATCTCCTTTGCGATCCTTAAACTCATTGTAGACATTATCCCGTTCTGCATCTCGGACCTTCTGAATGATTACCTGCTTTGCGGTTTGAGCGCCGATGCGACCAAAATCGGTATTGAGCTTTACCCCCAGACTGTCTCCGATTTGCACCTCGCTGTCCAGGTCTTTGGCCTCGTCAATTGCGATTTCCGTTGATGGGTCCATCATCTCTTCGACCACTTGCTTAAATTGAAATAGTTCTACTTCCCCGATCTCTTCGTTATAGCGGACCTCAATTTCCCCTTGGTGACCATATTTTTTTCTGGAAGCGGTTAAAACGGCTTGTTCCAGGGCTTCGATGATCACCTTCCGGTCGATTCCCTTATCCTTTCCCACTTGATCAATGACATAATTAAGATTACTCGGCATAGCTGACTTCTCCTTCTGTCATTCCAATTCTATGTTGGCTTTTGCAATGTTTTGAAAAGGAATGTGAACGATCCTCCCATCCATATTGATTTCAATTCCCTCATTGACTACGTTTAACAACTGTCCCCTGAAATGACGTTGTTTTTCGATGGGGATATGGGTTCTTACCTTGAGCAAATGATTTCGATATTTTAAAAAGTCTTTTTCTGTCTTCAGAGGTCGTCTCAATCCGGGAGAAGAAACTTCTAATGCATAAGGAGTGGTGATAGGGTTTTCCACATCCAGTATTCTTCCCACTTCCCTGCTGATTCTCGCACAATCGTCGAGAGTAACCCCTCTCTCTTTGTCGATGTAAAGGCGCAGGACCCATCCTGTGGCCTCTCGTCGGTAATCCAGATCGACCAGTTCCATTCCTTCTTCCAAAAGGATAGGGGTGACGAGTGTTGTCACCTGGTTGATCACATTCGCTGACATTTTGTTCGTTCCTCGTTTGATCTAAAAAAAAAGCGGGCAAATAGCCCGCTTTTTCAGCAGACCCAAAACTGTGAAATAACTATACTACACTTTTAGCGTAAACGCAAGCGAATAATTTTGGCGGGTCATCCCTTTTTCTTCGCCCTCGTAGGCATCAATCCTCTGTATGAAGGGAGGGAGACTCGATCCCTGATCTCCGAAGGGTTTCTACCTCTTTGTTTAACTTTTCAATCATCTTTTCATTCTGGCGCAATGCTTTCTTGAGCTGAAAATGCTGGTAAAGATCGCCTATTCCCCCAATCAATACTCCCACAAAAACGGAACAGAGAATGACTAAAAAAAGGGGTAACCGAGGGATTTCCCAAAAACGATCCTGGAAAGGATAAAGGCCAAATCGGAGGTTTACCTCATTACTGTTTTGGAGAGAGAAGAGGATGACCAGGATGAAAATGACCATAATCAGAAGTGTTTTTATCCATTTCATTCTTTTTCCTCTCTTTTCTGCCCTGTCTGTTTACCCAGATGGTTGATGAAGGCAGCTCGAAGTTTCTGGTATGTTTGATCAAGATACTCCGGGACAACTTTGGTCTCTCCTAAAATCGGCATAAAATTTGTGTCCCCTGCCCAACGGGGAACGATATGAACATGAATATGTTCTTCCCCTGCCCCTCCAACCTTTCCAATATTGACGCCAATATTGAACCCGTGAGGAGATAGGGTGGCCTTTAATACCCTGATGGAGACTCTTATTAACTCAAAGACGTCTTCCGATTCGAGAGTATTCAAGGACTCCAGATCAGTACAATGTCGACGCGGGGCAACCATTAAGTGGCCATTGTTGTATGGGTATCGGTTCATCATGATAAAAGCATGCTTTCCCAGATACAGGATAAGGTTGGCCCTTTCCCTTATCCGCCCCTTGCCGAAGCAGAAGACGCACCCCTTTTTTTTAATCCCTTTTAATATGTAATTCATTCGCCAAGGAGCCCAGAGATGTTTCATGGTGTTCCAATCTTAGACGGAGTCAAATCCTTTTATCCCTTTTTTCCACTGGAAATCGGAGATGGAAGGTGATGGGTTGGTCGAAAAAAAACGGGTCCATAGAATTTTATGATGACAATTCCTGATTGAGGTAGAGATAATCCCTCCAGGAAGAAGGAGGGGTATCAATACCGAGGCTTTTGGTCAATAAAGGGAGCCAGATAGGCGCCTTTGGTTTTCTGATGAGAGGCATGCCAGCCTCCTCTGGGGTTCTCCCTCCCTTTTTGAGGTTACAAGCCGTGCAACATGTCACCACATTGGTCCATTCCGTCTGTCCCCCTTTTGAACGGGGGATCACATGGTCATAAGTTAACTCTCGATGCTCAAAAGGGGTTCCACAATACTGGCATACCCCTTTATCTCGGACATATAAATTTTGTCTTGAGAATTTGATGATCGGTGTTTGTCGCCTGATAAAACGGTTTAAACGGATTACAGCCGGAAGACGAATGGAAACATAGATTCCCCTAACGGTTCGTTCATATTCTTCAATCACTTCCACTTTATCGAGCATGACCATAATGATTGCTTTCTTCCAGGTCACCACTCTCAATGGTTCAAAAGTCGAGTTGAGAAGCAATGTCCATTTCATCAATGATGAGAAAAAATCGTCTTTCCTTCTGAATTTTAGGGTTAAATAACGATTTTCTAATCGGTTGTCAAGCATTATTTCAGAGACTTCCAAGGAGATTCATAAATCTTGAATTGCATCATTCATATGAACCGAGTAAACAAACCGATTTAATAATAATTTCACCCTCTGTAGCAATATGTGTCACTCAGAGAGTTAAAGATATGCAATACCTTCATCTTAATAATGAACATTATCCCATTAAATTAATAGGTTAGGTTATTGTTTCTGTTTTGGCCAAGTTATTGCAATGTTTAGAAGTATGCATATGACAAATGATTTGATTTCGAAAATCACCTCCTTTTTTTCCCTCGTTTTTTTTGAATCAATCCCTGTTCCAGCTCCATCCAAGGTGTATGCTGATTCACTCGGTGATTTTTACCATCCATATTTGAGGGATTTTGAGAGATGAAAATCACTAAAGAAGAGACTCGAGCAAATTTTTATCTACTCAGGATACATTTCTTGATGAGTAAATTATTCATCTCGAAAATGATTTCAGTTTGGTTTGCAAAGACTCTCCGTTAACCTGTCCATCCTTGCCATATACCCGTCTCTGGCATGATAATTGCTTATCGTTTTAATATGTTTCTATCAATTCTTTGGACAAAATTTAAACATTTTATTAAAGGTATTTATCCTATCAGGTTGAAATAATTGACAAAGACATTATCTTTTGATATATTGATCAAAAAGGAGGGTACTATGAAGAAGTATCGTAAAGCATTTTCAATTTTTTTGATTTCCGCAATGATCATCGGAAGTATTTATACCAACGTATTCGCCTGGGATAACTGGAAAAAGAACGATCCAATCACTGACGAGTGGAATGCGTTAGATTTGGTGGTCGCGAGGCCCCTGGGTGTGGCTGGTGCAATTTTGGGGTTGGGTATTTTCACTGTTTCACTTCCTTTTACAGTCACCGTAGATATCTTTTCTAGGGGGAAAGATTCTCAAACAAGCGCTGTCAGGGATGCCGCAACGACACTGATGCTCAATCCTTTAAAGTTCTCTTTTACCAGGGAATTCCCCGATGAAAATATGTAGGGAATAGATAGTTTACGGGTTGGCCTTTTAAAAATTTCGTTTACCAGATCTCGCGGGCTTTAATCTCGCCCTTTAATTTTCGATGACAAAAAGGACAGGGTTTCCCTTCCTTGATAAGCATCTCTTTCATCATATCGACCAGTTCCTCATCCTCTAATATCTGTTTGACAATATGGGGGTGAGGTTTTCTATCAAATTTTCTGTAAGGAAAACTGCTCTTTCCACTCATATGGCGACTCCTTTGAAAGGATTATAATCCTTCTTTCTAAGTTTGACAAGAAGATTTAAAAAGGAAGGAGGAGGATTAGTTCGTCAGGGATAGGATGAAATCTTTGAATCGCTTCAAATCCTCAGGGGAGATATCAATCAATTTCAAACCGGTCCGGTAATCTCCCCAGTTCATCTCCAGATGCATGTCAATCCACATGACCTCCCCTATCAATTCAATGGTATTCATGATTGAACCATTGTGAAAGAAGAGTTTCAATGCCAGGTTTTGACCGATTTCCATCTTTTGAGGCAGATAGACCAATAAGCCCCCTTCGCTCGCGTTGAGGGCTCGGCCGGTTCGGGTGTCAGAGGAATGGATCTGATGGTACTCAATAGGCAGGTCGATTGAAAAACGTGGATACTTTCTCCTTTCGATATTAACAATACCGATTCGGGGTTTATCTTCTTTTTTTTCAGTCATTCCTTATGTTCCCCATTATTGAAAATTTCGTTGGGCATCCTCCAGATGAAAGTTTCCACTCAGGAGTTGCTTTAATTTCCAGTACTCATTTTTCGAAAATTTTGTAAATTTAAGTCCATACTGATATCCTTCCCAATCTTCTTCCAGGTGAAGATCTTTCCATATGATTTCGGCGAACACCTCAAAATTGGTCAGTTCATAACCTTTGGGGAATATGACCGCAATATTCAGTTTCGTTCCAATGGGAATATTTTTAACGGATTGAACCAGCAAGCCTAATTCGCTCGCGTTGACCACCAGCCCTCCATGAGTATAAGACGCATCCATCACCCGGTATTCAAGAGGCAAATCCAGTATCTTTCTCTGGGATTTTCTTCTATCTTTCATCGAGACTGCTTTCTCCATGCCGTTACTCCAGATGATCTATTATGATCGGAAAACCATCCCTTTTTCCGAAGGATTAAAATCGGTATAAAGCTTTGGGCAAAAACTCTCAAATGGGCAATGTTGACACCAGGGTTCAATGCTGGAACAAGGTCCTCCTTCATCCCCTGCCCCTAATTGGTTCATAGGCTCTTCGACCCTTCCTGGATCGTCGGGAAAGGCAGAACGAGCAAATGTTTGGATTTTGAGATCACCCATGGAATTTTTCCCCTGGTGATGGTCGAAGAAAGGATTGACCACTCCCAAACGAGAGACTACCCGGTAAAGGCTTTCCGTGATTTCAACGGGGAGAGGAGAAACATCGATTGTCACCTCTGGAATTTTATCATGAATGAAACGGATGGTACGATAGCTGTTTCGTTCAGTCATGTGAGGAATAATGCGAATGAGACGGTCCAGATCAAAGGGGTCCCATTCCTTTTTCTCCAGAATTCGCCGTGTTACCTCATGTAGTTTGGGGATCGCACGGAAATATAAGTCTCTCCATATCTCTCCTGAAAAGAATGGCGTTCCTTCCAGGGAGGGAATTTCTTCAATCGACAGATCGTTAGAAAGTGAGAGATTGAATGTCTTTCGTGTGTTTTCCAGTACGGATTCCGAGGAATGAATTTGGTTGAAACGGTTATAACTTAAAAGGGTCAAAAGAGAATGATAACTGTTCTCAAATTTTCCCTCTTTCCGAAGATGGTCAAACCAAACATTGAAGGGATCCTGTCCCTTTTTTTCATAGGCTGCAATCGCTTTTCTGAACTCATCCATCCATGGGTAGGGCGTCGGTTCCTTTCCCTTCTTTTCTTCCACGATCGCAGGAGACCTCACCGGGGATTGATCCGCTTCATCGGGCTGAGATAGATCCAGGTCTAACCCTCCAATTTTTTCCTCCGGTTCGTCATCGGTCTGATCATCGAGGTGAAGTTCTTCTTCTGTCTCGTTAACCTCTTCCTTTTCAATCACTGGCAAAATATTTTCTGAAGTCTCGGGTTCTTCTTGCAAGCCTTCGAGTTTTTCTGGTTCCTTTTCTGGTTCATGTTCTTCCAGGCGGTCCGAGGATATTTCTTCAATTTCACTTCTTATCTCTCCGTCTGTCCGTAATGATTGTGTTTCCTGCTCATCGAGTTGGATTTCTTCTGAGATTTGTTCTGGTCCATTTTCCTCCAACCGATCCCCTTCTATTTCTGTTATCAAAGAGGGTTGGGGCATCACAGGTGGAGTAGGAACCCTTTCAGATAGGATGGCAGGTGGAAGAAGAGAGGTAATCTTTTCGAGCTCCGCTATCTTCATTTCCACCCAGTCTTTCTTCTCTCGACTATCCTTTACCGAAAGTGGTTTTCCTGACGCATTTTTAAAAGAGATGGATATCTTTTGGAACGGAAGATCTCCTTCAAAAATCGCTTTAAAAGGAGAAGACTCTTTGGGAGAAAGAGGATTCACAGGAAGAGGAATTTCCTCGAAGGCGATCAGATCTCCAAATTTGTCGAAGAGTTGAATCAACGTCCATAAGTCAACGAGTTCTTCATTCCAAATATTTCTTACCCTTCCGATGATCTGCCATGTCCCACCAGGCGATTTCCGGAGGTGTGATGATTCAAGTTCCACTCGCCAGTTTTTATCGGTCGAGAATTCAAGAAAAATGGGAGAAAGCTTCTTTTTCCTCTCTACTGAAATAGAAGCCCCAAACGATTGAAAGGCAATGGCAAGAAGCTTTGCCTTTTTAAAGGAAAGGTCTTTTTTAATGACGATAGGACACCGGTCAGCAATCTTTTGCATCAGGACGAGAGGAATCCCATAATGGGCCGACACCTCCTTGCAGAAATTGGCTTTCTCCATTTCGGTATGTCCTCCTATGGAATAGAGGACGACCCGATAACTTTCCTCTTCAGGAAAAAAGTTAGCCATCATATTTTTAGTGGGATTTCTTCCTTCCAAGTTTCCGCTGACTAACTCTATCTTAATAATATTTTAATAAAGTTCAAGAAAAATATTTAAAAATGTTTTGAGGTGTCGGAGAGAAAAGCGGATATGGGTTGGATGTGAGGGGTAACGAGCCGAAACAGTAGAGTGGTGAGCGACTTTCCACTTATTTTCCAATATCTTTTAACAGATCCATCAATCTGGCGAAGTCATTCTCTTCGATATGGAGGAACTGCAAACCATATCGGTACTCCCCCCAGCTTTCTTTTGCCGCCAGGTCGCTCCAAACTATTTTGGCAACAGCCTTAATGGTGTTAAATTCCAGACCCTGAACATAAAGAATTTCAATTTTTAATACTGTTCCCATCTCCATCCGCTGAGGGAGGTAGACGAGTAGCCCTCCTTCGCTCACATTGGCAACCATTCCGCCATAAGTCTCTTTGTCTTCAACTCGTGAATAGTCAAGAGGAAATTCTGCTGTATATCTTGGGTACCGTCTTTTTTCAACAGAGAGAACACCCGTCTTTCGCTCTGTAGTGATCGTCGTATGATTATTCGCTTTTTCTATTGTTTTCATTTTTGAATTTATAAAAAGTGCATTTTCAGTGCCATTTTCAAAACTTAGGAAGTTTTAAGCCAATTTGCTCAATTATTAGCCACTGGCACGTCAACTTTTTATCCAGTCAAGTTAAATTATAATTCAGCAAAATTGATACCATTTTATAAAATTTCAATGAATTTAAAAAGTTACAAATAAAATCGGCTTAAATTATATAAAATTGCTTTTAAAAACAAAAGGTTAAACAAAATCTATCAATCGGACAATTTATATTGGGTCTATGAAATCTTTTCACTATTGAATCCATTCTTGTTTTGCTTTGTAGATTTCTGCTTCTTCGGGAATCTTTTTTTCAAGTGTTATTTTGGCTTCTTCAATTCTATTTTTTTGCAAGTCCATCTCTTGCTTGACCTGATCCCTTTCTCTTCTGAGATTGTTTCTCTCTGCTGAGCTTTTTGATTCATTGAACTTCTCTGTCAGCTCATTATATTTCATTCTGGCTTGCTCCATGTTTTCCTGGGCTGTTCTGAGCTTCTTCTTCCACTCCTCTACCCTATTTCTCCAGTATTCCTCTCCTCTGCCAAGTTGATCTTTGTAATCATCTTTTTTCTTTGGAGTTGACCTTTTATCAATTTTTGTTTCAATATTATCTTCGGAACCCCCAATTTTCTCAGCATTTGGTCTAAATTTGTCAGGGATTTTTGTTATATCATCCGTGAAATGCACCCCGCCTTTTTCATCTATCCACTTATAAGTCTGGGCGAAACCAGGGAACGAGATCAAAACAGAAAGGGTAATAACGAGAAGTATCTTCATCATGACATCTTTTAAGCAAATCATATGCCAAAAGCCGGTTAAAGTTTGATTTTTTCTTTATTTCGTGCTATATTTTAAGTGGGCAGTGCATCAAACCAGATTCCCACTTTGTTTCACCCCCGTTTGATGCGCTGACTGGGATCAGTTAAAGCCCTCCTCTAACTGATCCCTTTCCTTTTTTCTATTAAAATTATCGGGTTGGATTCAATTCCCACAATTTTTGTTAAAACCCTGTTGATAACTTAAAATTTTAAACCTCAAAATACGAATCCTCCAATTTCTCAAGCCCTTTGCCTAATCTTTAATCAATCAAAAATAGAATGAGATCGTTCTCTTAGGGAATTTTTTATGTTTTCAAATTTTTGTATCAATTTAGCTTTTCGAAAAGAAGAGTTTTATGGGTCAATAGATCAAAACAATTATCACAAAATCCCCCTTAATCCCTCTTTGCCTGTCTTTGACAGGGAAAAGATTACCAAAGGGGGCAGCGTTTTACCTCCCTTTGGAAAAGGGAGGTGGGGAGGAATTTTAACAAGTTTTTCAAACAGCTCTCTTTTCTGTCCAATATTCCAATTAACTTACAGGATATGACCGGTAAGAGTCAAGTTTTTTTAAGGGACCGGTTTCAAGCTCAGCGGTTTTTGTTCATCGGATTGAAATATTCTCGGATGCTTCCTAAAACAATATGGGGAATATCTTCCTTCTTTTTTACTGTAAAGATATTAATATTTTTTCTCTTCTCCACCGCTTTTTCGAACCGTGAGGCATAAGGATTTTCTCCGATATGGACGGCAGTGATCCTGTTCTGGATCTTTCCGAAGAACCCGATCAACGTCTCTAAATTAGTAATCTTCATGTCTGTGATGATAAACAGGTCGAGTTCTTTTTTTCCTTTAATCAGAGGCATGATATCTTCGAGATCCAATGCGGTTCCGCCTCCGAAGTATTTACAGAGTGCCCGGTAGATATCCTCCCGATTCTCGGTGTAATCGAGAATTTCCCGGCCTCCCATGGGAGCGTCGCTGAAATTATAGACCGCCACTTTTGAATTGTTCCTCAGATAGGCATTGGTTGCACAGGCTGCCCCAAGGACCGCATAGGAAAGGCTTTTCCGTGGATTGATCATACTTCCCGAAGAATCGATGATGATCAGGCAGTCTGGCGTCCCCTCAATTTTTCCCCGACCCTTACCTTCCTTTTTCTTCCAGGTCTGTGTGATTCCTGGCATGATCTTTCCGAAACTGGTCCAGATGTCGATATCTTGAAAAGGTGTTCCAACCTCCCATGGGGAATGGGAATGGGGGTGGAGGGTTCCTGTTTTTTCGAGAGGAAGTCTCTTTACCGGGATGGAATAATTCTCTGCCAGTTTCATATAGAAAAGGATATCGGCATCAATGTGAGTTCCTCTCCCCCTTCCCATCCCCCCCTCAATTCCATAACCCATCTCCTTCAACTCAGTGGAAAAATCCTCAACCACTTCTCTGAATTCTGAAAGGCCCATCGTCTTTTGGGCATATTCCCTCAGTCCATCATCGATCTCTTCATAGGAGTAGTGATTCATATCATGTTCTCCCTGAGGATTCGAATCTCCTTTTCCTCCCCTGGCTTCCTGTTCTTGCTGCGCCAAAAGGAGAAGGGGCTTGAGAGAACGTGTAAACTTCCGGATACTTTCGGTCCACCTGGACCGATCCAGATATGGAATTCTCGCAAGCCTCCGGACAATCTCAGCACGTCCCTTTTCCTCTTTACCTTGGGGCGAGATGCCGAGATCGATTCCCCAGATCTTCTGGTAGAGAGAGGCGATAACCTCCTCAACCGCTCCCTTTTTGAGGTTTCGGTGTAATTCAGGGATCTCGGTTGCCCTCTTTTTCACACAGTGAGTATCGGCAATGACATCGATGAAGTAATTAGCAGCCTGTTTGGCTGACTCCTTATCGCCCATCACTTTTTTGGCTTCGGCATAGAGCATGAGATGGGTCTGAAAATCCCATGGACAGAAGGTATAGTGAGTAATTCCATGATCGAGAAGCGCTTCGATCAGGTTCTCCTCGGTCATCTTTCCTTTCAGGGTAGAGAGAAAGGCGGGGTTGATGGTCATCTGTTTCTCTTTCATCTCCAACCCCACGCGGCGTTCCGCGGAGTCATCCATACCCTGTTCGTCAACTGAAAGATCAACCACCTTCCCGACTTTGGGAACGGGAATTTCAGGAAAGAGGTGTTTCCTCTTTAGACGGGGCCACATCTCTTCAATGATGGCTTGCAGTCTTTCTTCTTCCATGAGTCACTCAATAATAGATGTTGGGATTTCGAGCTTTTCCCGGATAAACCAGCTTCTCCCTCTCAAAGACCTTTCCTTCGACGATATTTCCGAGTCCCCTTACCCTTCCTCCCACATAGATCTCTCCACCCATCATCCACTCTCCGGTGTGGAGACCGATGTTCTTCTTGACTAAGATCTTTCCAGATCGCATTCCTGCACCGGTCCAGTTTTTTGAGCTCCCCTCAATCACCATCTCTCCGCCTTCCAGACCGATGCCAGTAAAATCGCCTGTATCTCCTTCCACCATAAGCCGTTTCCCTTTAGGAAGGCGAAACCCGATGAGATTGATCTCCGTCTTCAACTCGGAGAGCTTCAGGACGATCTCCTCTTCTTTCGCATAATTGCACAATGCGGAGATATAGATTCCTGCAGGCCCGGGAATGAGATAGGGAATCTTCTGGGTGTTTTCCAGGGCAAAGCAGAAATCCTCGATATCCTCCGCTGAATAATCGATCTCTTTAATATATTTCTCTGCCACCTCATAGGCCTTGATGATCGTGTTATACTGAACCATCCAGACCAATTCTTTTGCTTCCTCTTCCAGAAGCTTCTCGTACCCGAGCCGAATCTGATCCATGACCACTTCGGCTGACTGGACAATCCGGTCCAAAGGGATTTCTTCTTTGCGGAAATGGAACGTCCTGAATTCTTCAAAAGGATTCGAGAAAGTGTTCGGCTTTGACACAGGGGGGTGGAAACTTTTTTTCTTTAAATCGCCGTTTTTCATCACTGATTTCTTCTGCGGAGAAGATCTTTCTTGATTTCGGCATAAATCGGATGATCCCCTTCGAGGGGTTCCAAGGATTCACCCTGAAAGATTTTCGATCCTAAGGCAAGTGCATCTTTCAGATGATCACTCTGTTCCCGGTATCTCTGGGAAACCGTTTTGACTGCTTCCTTGGCAAGAAAGATCTGAAAGGGGTCATCCCGTTTCGCCCTCTCTTTTTGTGAGATGACCTCGTCTTTCCACTGGATACGATGCGAAAAGGTAAACGGCATGATGGCCTTCACATGTTCGATATCGATTTCGGAGTCTCCCGATAACCAGGCCAGCCCCTGGGCAAACAGTTTAATGGAGGTCGGAAGGCGGTTCGAGGCGCAATTTTTAATCTGACGGCAGAGATATCCTGTATAATGACAGCCCTCTTCGCAATTCTCTACGATTCTTTTCTGTCCGTAACGGTCGCAGAATGAAAGTTCAGC
This sequence comes from Deltaproteobacteria bacterium, assembly GCA_016875195.1. Lineage (GTDB taxonomy): Bacteria > Desulfobacterota > BSN033 > BSN033 > UBA1163 > RBG-16-49-23. The sequence goes on along the minus strand of VGRY01000007.1, from coordinate 61,327 downwards.
CAATACCATCCGCGTAAAGGCGCTGGCATCGAGATCTAATTCGAGGCTTTCTATTTCGGTTCGGATATGGTTGCGATCTTCCCTCCTCAAAGGTTTTATCCCCGTTGTTTCTTCAACATATTCTCCGAAGGCGTCGCAGACCTCCTCCAATTTCGGAATTTTTTTCTCGTAGGCGACCTTTGATTTCAGAATACGATGGAGAGCCTTCTCATATTTGGGATGTCTCAGAACCTGTTCTTTCCTGCGTGATTTTCCTATGAGAAAGGAGAGGTTGGGACCTGGATATCTTGACTCTACAATGACATCGAACCGGTCGATCAAAGGAGCGATGATCGTGTTCGTCCCTCCGTCCTGATAATTGGCAGTGGCAAACAGACAGTATTCATCGTTGATGATCATCTCATTCAGATATTCCCAGTTGCCCCTATCCACTCCATCGAGAATCATGCTCTGTTTCGTCTCTGGAAGACGGTTTATTTCATCCACGATCTTAACGGGGACCTGTGCAAAATTGGTCCACACGACATCCTCCTCGCCCCGGTTCAGTTTTCCTAGGTCCGGTCTGCCAATGATCTTTTCCTCGGTCTGCTCCGGATGGCCTGAAACTTCACTGCCCCAGATCACCCCCAACGGAAATTGATAGATCAGTGAGCAGATAAATTCAGCAGAGGTCGTTTTGCCTAATCCTGGTTCTCCGATAATCAGTTCTTTCCCTTTGAGCAGGCCAGTCAACAGACTGAAGAGGATGACAGAGTTATAGGTCTCGCCTTTAACTTCAATATCCGGCCGATTGAAATAGAGATGATCGCTGATAAAGCGATAGAGGGTCATTACCTGCTTCTGATATCCGTTTTTTTCCACGACGAGCACCTTTCTTTGTTCATTAATTTATTAATTTTAATACTTTAGCGGTTTGAAAAAAACTTTATAAAATCCCTCCCAACCTCCCTATTTGCCAAAGGGAGGCAAAAGGGGTTCCCCCTTTGGTAATCTTTTCCCTGTCAAAGACAGGCAAAGGGGGATTAAGGGGGATTTTATGATGATTCTTTTGATCCATTAACTCAAAAATCTCTTTTTTTCAAAAAATTAAATTAACAAATTAATTTTAACATGGCCTAACCTTTCATGACAAGGTTGAAAAAGGAGTGTATTCTAATAGTTGGAGGCTCTTATAGGTTCGTTTCGAAAGTTTCGACGGGTCCTTCGGATGAAAGGGCCTGGCGTGCGGCCTGGCTCAACTGGCGATCAAAACGGTGATCCAGCGCATAGACGCGACAGATGGCCACTTTTGCCGGGATATACTGGAAGAGTTTCCGGAGGGGTTCCCTTGAAATCCTGCGGACTCCCGGGTCGTAAATCAGCAGGGTCGCTCCTTCTGTCTCATGCCAAGGATTGAGAGGTCTGGGGTCGTGATGGGCCATATCCACATAAAAATCCACCTTTCTTATTGGCGCGGGCAATACAGCCTCCATTCTTCTTCTCACCTCTTCAGGCGTCAGGAAGATCGGTCTCCCGACCTCCATCTCCTTGAGAGTCAATTTCTCCTCAAAGACACTACTCCATTTCAGCTTCCTGGAAAGCACCTCTCCCCATTTTTCGCCCAGCCGTCTCTCTTTGGGCGACAGGGACTTCTTCCACTCCATCACCTTTTCCATCAGAAACCAGTCTGTCAGGTCAAGATATTGATCGATTTCTTTGACGGGATGAAAAGGACAGAGGATCTCCATGGTCTCTTTAAAGATCTCATGGAGCTGAAGGTCAATGGAGCGTGTGGTTCGATGATAATAGACATTGGAGTAAAGGTAAAGTCGCGCATTGAGGAACATCGCCAGGGCATCCATTCCCCTCTTATCGAGAACGAGCCCCTCTTTACGAAAGGAGGTATAAAAGAGAAGCCGCCTCCAATCAACAGGCCCGATGGAGACACCGGTCATATAAGCATCTCTGAGTACATAGTCGATATTGTCAAAGGTAAAGATCCCCCTGAAGAGTTGCTGTAGAAAGATAAGCCATTTCGGATACTTTTGTCTCTCCTTCTTTTGAGGTCTTTTGATGAGAAAGGCCACTTGATCCGGATCGAGGGTCTCCGTTTTTTTCAATGGGCCTCGAGCGCTCCTGCGAATCCCTTTCAATATAGAAGAGACTTTTTCGCGGATGATATACTGTCCGATCTCTTCATGATTGGTCTGAAAGCGCGATAGATATTGCTCGTCGAAAAAATGGCAGAACGGACCATGTCCGATGTCATGAAGCAGGCCGGCTACCCTCAGTAACTCTTCGACATAGCAGAAAGAAGGAAGTTCCGATTTAAAGATATCAAACAGGGAGGGATAGAGTTGTTCTGAAAAAACTCCTGCTACATGCATCGTCCCGAGTGAATGCTGAAAACGGGTGTGTTCTGCAGAGGGAAAGACCCAGCGGGCACTCTGGAGTTGAAAGATGCGACGCAACCGTTGAACATAAGGAGAGTCGATCAGATCTCTCTCGGTCTTCTCTCCACGGATACAGTCGGTCATCACGACATAGTGATAGATAGGATCGGCAATTAATCCAGTCCCCTGGCTTTCCAGGGTGACTTTTTTTCCTATCATCCCTGCCCTCATTACTCCTCCCGAGACGCACCCATCTGTTTATCTCTTGGGTTGATAAATTTTACTTTCCCGTCAGCCACTTCCCGAAGGGCGTTCACGATGGCCCGGTTATCCGTTTCGACCAGGGGTTTTGCTCCTTTCATCAGCATTTTAGCTCTTCTTGCTGCCAGGACGACCAGTTCAAACCGGCTTTCCACCTTTTTCAAACAATCCTCTACTGTAACCCTTGCCATGATTTTTCCTCCTTTTGGTCTCTTTTAGAGATGATGATCGTTTTTAATTTTTCAACAGCCTCTTCAACCCTCTCATTGACAATGATATGGTCGTACCAGTGGGCTTCCTCAATATCGTTTTTAGCATGTGCCAAGCGAAATTGAATGGTCTCCGCTGAATCGAGGCCTCTGCCTAATAATCGTTCCTGAAGGACATCTATGGAAGGAGGCAGAATGAAGATCAATATGGCGCTGGCCAGCTTCTCCTTCGCCTTCTTCGCTCCCTGTGTATCGATATCGAGAATCAGATCTATCCTTTCCGACTCCAGAGAGTTGACATCCACCTGGGCTGTTCCATAACAATGGCCCAGGACTTCTGCCCACTCTAAAAATTTCTCATTTGTTACCATCTCCTGGAACACATCCCTGGAAACAAAATGGTAATCCACCCCCTCCTTCTCGCTGGCCCTGGGAGGACGTGTGGTATAGGAAACTGAAAATCGAAGACCGGGCAATTCCTCCATCACCCTTCTCACCAGAGTGGTCTTCCCCGCGCCCGAAGGCGCAGAGATAATGAACACGAGCCCTTTTCCCCGTTTGTTTACCTGTTCTTGATTTTCCATTTGGAAACCAAAAGTCTTTACCGGTCAAGGTTATAATTTTAAAGAAAATGGGTCTACGGTGACGATGCTGGTATCGAAACTCGAAACTCGGAAAATGATACTCGAGCATCAGGCCTCTTTGAACGAGTCTCGATACGAGCTTCGACAACGAAAAACGTCAATATCCATTTGATCGTTAAAGGAAACTTATATCCTCCTACTCGATGTTCTGCACTTGCTCCCGGATCTTTTCCAATTCACTTTTAATCTCCACTACCTTCCGGGAGATCTCCGCGTCATTGACTTTTGAGCTTACGGTATTGACTTCGCGATGGATCTCCTGAATCAGAAAATCCATTTTCCTGCCTACAGACTCTTTCGCATTGAAGAACTGGGCAAGCTGGTTGAGGTGACTCTGGGCCCTCACAATTTCCTCTGTGATATCCGTCCGTTCGGCGAGGATGGCCACTTCCTGTTGTAACCGGATGGGATCCACTTCAATCCCTCCAAGTAGAGATTGAAGTCTTTCCCGAAGCCTGTTTTGATAGGCCTTCACAGAAGAAGGATACTGGGCTTTGATCTCCTCCAGTTGCTGGGTGATTCGTTCCAGCCGTTTCTCTATGTCTTTTGTAAGCGTATCCCCTTCCAGGCGTTTCATCTCATCCATCTCCTGTAAGGACCGTTTCAGGATCGGGACGATTTCCTGCCAGTAGGGTTCAATATCTCCGGACTCTTCTTTCGCCGAGATCAGGTCTTTGGCTTCAGCCAGCAGTTCCAGGGTGATCTCACCCTTAAGTTGAAACTTATCTTTCAATGCGACAAGGGCCTGAAAGTACTGTTCGGCGAGGCCAGAATTGACCTGAAGCTGAACCTTCTCACCTTCGAGGGAATCCAGTTTAATCGAGACGTCAATCCTGCCTCTTGATACATGAGATCGAATCATCTCTTTGATCCGGTTTTCAAAGGTCACCATGCGTTTCGGAAGCTTGATGTTAATATCGCTATAACGGTGGTTGACCGAGCGGGATTCGATAAGGACCCTTCCCAAACTGGTCTCCCCTTCCCCTCTTCCGTAGCCTGTCATTGATTTCAGCATAACTATTCTTTCCCTTCTTTTATCATTTCAAGGTATTGCTTCCTGATCTGGTTGAAAAGTTCGATCGTCGCTTCCTGCCGATAGTCAGGGTAGGTCCATTCCAGGGCTTGAAAAGATTTACCCCGGTAGATCAGCGTCAAATCAGCATAAATCCCTTTCTCGAGATAGGGTCGGTGAGCATAGGCTTTCGTTGTCGCAAGAATAACATGTGCATGAGAGAGATAGCCCGGGTCAATATTAATCTGCCTGTTTCCATTGGAACCCGCAAGTCTCTCCTCCAGATGGTTGGTGGCCAGTTTAATTTCAGGAAGCGAGTCTCTCCCAATAAGTTTCTCGAAAGTGATGAAGTGGCGGAACAAATTTCTTCCCATCTCCTCGGTATAGTAGTCAGTGAAATCAAATTGAAATTTTTCACTAACGAAGTCGATTGTCCCAAAATCCTTCCTCAACGCCTCCATCCCCTGATAAACGATATCGTCCTCTCCTGCAATCAAACTCATAAACAGTTTGGCCGGCCGAGGTTTACTTGGCTTTCCCATTTGTTAGTCTTTTCTTAACCAGATGAAAAACTCCTTATTTCCCTTGGGCCCCAAGAGTGGAGATTCGATTACACCGAGAATCTTCAATCCCAGGTCGCCACAAAATTCGGAGATTCTTTCGATCACTTTCTGATGCAAGGCTTCGTCCCTGACCACTCCTCCCTTTCCCACCTGGCCCTTTCCCACCTCAAACTGGGGTTTGATGAGACTGAGGATCATTCCGCCGTCTTTAAGAAATTGAAGAAGATGGGAGAGAAACTTCTCGATGGAGATAAAAGAGGTGTCGATCAGGATCAGGTCGATCTCCTCATTGATCTCTTCCCGCTTCAGGTAGCGTATATTTCTCCTTTCAAGGTTAACCACCCTCGGATCTTGCTGAAGTTTCCAGGCTAATTGACCATAACCCACATCCACTGCAAAGACCTTACGGGCTCCTTTCTGAAGGATGCAGTCAGTAAACCCACCCGTTGAAGCTCCTACATCCATCACCACCATCCCTTCAGGATCAATTCCAAAGGAATCAATGGCGCCCCTTAACTTCTTACCCCCCCGGCTCACATAGGGCGAATCTTCTTCCTGAAGCCTGATATCGGCCCCTGAATCAATTTTGGTCCCCGGCTTGTCAACGATCGATCCGTTGACGAGAACCTTTCCCTCCATGATGAGGGCGTTTGCCTTTTCCCGGCTCTGGACAAAACCGTTCTTTAATAGAAGTTTATCGAGCCTCTGTTTTTCGATCTTCCGCCTCGGAGGAATATCCTCGGGGTTGGTTATTAACAGTCTCATAATAGAATAGACATTATTTAAATGAACTTAAGCCTTTCAATAGATAAAATAACTCCCCCTTTCCCCCTCTCGGTTTCGAGTCGCAACGACTTATTTTAAGAGGGGAGGTTGTTCCTCCCCTTTCCGCCAGAGGCGGATCCGCTCTGGGCGGAAAAATAAGGGGAGGTTAGGTGGGGTTATGAATCCTTGGGTCGCTGGCTGCCATGTATGTACAATTTTGAGACTCTTAATATGTCAGCACGTAGACGGCGGGGAGTTTCCCTCAAGAAACACCCCCGCTCCTATCCCTTATTTCCCAGAATCTTTTTTATCTCTTCGACTATCCCATGCTCATCAATTCCGCATTTTTTTCTGAGAAGGGATAAAGGCCCATGTTCGATAAAATGGTCCGGAATACCCAGGATTCTCGTCGAAATGTTACAGAGCCCCTCCTCCTGAAAAAGCTCGAGAACAGCGCTTCCAAACCCCCCCATCCGGGCATTCTCTTCTACCGTGAGAACAAACCCGGTTTTTGCAGCCCAGTGTGAAATGAGATCTTTATCAATTGGTTTTAAAAAACGGCTATTGATCACTGCAACATCGATTCCGAACTTTTCCAAACGTTCCGCTGCATGGAGGGCGGGATAGACGGTTGAACCAATGGCAAGGATGAGAGCATCCTTGCCTTCCCGGAGCAGTTCCCCTTTGCCGATATCGATCGGTATAAGATCTCCATCTCTCTTTACGCCCACTCCTTTTGACTTGGGATATCGGAAAGCGATGGGGGTAGGACAATCCACAGCCGTCTTGATCATATGGCGAAATTCCTCTTCATCCTTGGGCACCATCACGGTCAGATTCGGTATGTGCCGAAGATAAGAGAAATCGAAGGCGCCGTGGTGAGTCGGTCCGTCCTCACCCACCAGCCCCCCCCGGTCAAGCGCAAAGACCACAGGAAGGTTCTGAAGGCAGACATCCAGAAGAACCTGGTCATATGCCCTTTGAAGAAAAGTAGAGTAGATGGCCACGACCGGTTTCATGCCTTCGAGGGCAAGGCCTGCTGCAAAAGTGACTGCGTGTTGTTCTGCAATCCCGATGTCATAGAACCGGTCAGGAAACTTCTCTGAAAACTGCTCCAGACCTGTCCCGCTTTGCATGGCTGCTGTGATGGCGATAACCTTACTATTTTGGCTGGCCAATTGGCAGAGCGTCTCTCCGAATACTTCAGTATAACTGGGCGGAGAGGGCGTTTCGCTTTTTTTGATCTCTCCAGTTTCAATATCGAAAGGAGGAACGCTGTGAAAAAGAGCAGGGTTCTTTTCGGCAGGCTCATAACCCTTCCCCTTCTTAGTAATCACATGAACGAGGAACGGACCTCTCAATTTATTAATATTTTGAAAGTTTTCAATCAGATGATCGAGACGATGCCCATTAATGGGTCCGATATATTTCATCCCCAACTCTTCGAAGAGGAGGCCTGGCATAAGAAAACCTTTCAACGATTCCTCAGCCTTTTTTACAAAACGGAGGGCCGATTTTCCAATGCTTGGAATGGTTTCGAGAAAGTCCTTCATCTCGTCCCGGAACCGATTGACAAACTGACCTGTCATCAGTCGGTTGAGATAGGAGGAGAGAGCGCCCACATTGTGAGAGATCGACATCTCGTTATCGTTCAGGACAACGATCAAGTCCTGATCGATGTGGCCTGCCTGATTGAGGCCTTCGAAGGCCAGTCCGGCGGTCATCGATCCGTCACCAATGATAGCAACCATTTTTCCTTCTTTGCCTCTGATTCTTCTCGCTTCTGCCATTCCAAGGGCGGCTGAGATGGAAGTGCCGCTATGGCCGGAATCGAAAGTATCATAGGGGCTTTCATCCCTTTTTGGAAAACCACTCACTCCTTCATACTGCCTCAGGGTATGGAAACGATCCTTCCTTCCGGTGAGCAGTTTATGTGAATAACTCTGATGGCCTACATCCCATATCAATTTATCCCGGGGAAGGTCAAAAACATAGTGAAGGGCGATCGTCAGCTCCACCGTACCCAGGTTGGAGGCGAGATGTCCCCCATTCTTTGAGACGGTGGCAAGAATCTCCTGCCGTATCTCCTCGCCGATCTTCCCAAGTTCTTCACTGTCAAGTCCTTTAAGATCGTGAGGGTGTTTGATCTGGTCTAATAATTTCACCATGGACTAATTTTCCCTCAAAATAATATATTGAGCGATCTCTCTGAGCGGTTCGACTTCAAGGCCAAAAGGCCGGAGATCATCGATGGCAGATTCCATCAAATCCCTGGCTGTTTTCTTCGATGCTTCAAGTCCCAGCAATGAGGGATAGGTCGCTTTCTTTTTAAATAGATCACTGCCTGTAGCTTTACCCAGGAGTTCTGGTTTTCCCTCTACATTCAGGATATCGTCGGCAATTTGAAAGGCAAGCCCTATTTTTTCTCCGTAACGGGTGAAGGCATGAACTGTTTTTTCATCCCCTCCTCCTAACTTTGCTCCGGTTCGTACAGAGACCGTGATGAGCGCTCCGGTCTTACGGGTATGGATATATTGAAGCATTGGTAGTTTAATTTCCTTGCCTTCTGATTCAATGTCCGCTACCTGGCCTCCAACCATACCCGATATCCCGGAGGCCTGAGCAATTTCTTGGATGACATGGACGACAATTTCAGGATGGTCGGTTGAGACGAGAGTCATCAGACGAAAGGCTTCTGTCAAGAGCCCATCACCTGCTAAAACCCCCATGGCTTCGCCAAAAACCTTATGACAGGTGGGATTTCCTCTTCTGTAGTCGTCATTATCGATGGCCGGGAGATCGTCGTGGATCAGGGAGTAAGTATGAATCATCTCCAGGGCACAGGCAAAAGGAAGGATTTTATCCCCTTTGCCCCCTACTGCCTCATAAGCGGCAATGGACAGGATGGGACGAATCCTTTTCCCTCCGCTGAACAGGCTATGCCTCATAGCCTGGCGAAGAGAGACCGGATATTCATCATCTCCACCCTTCTCCGCCTGTCTGGGCAGATAGTTCTCCAGGGCTCTTTCGACTATCTCTTTTTTCTCCAGGAGATATGTTTTAATGTCCATTAAATCTTACTCATCTTCTTCGGGTTCGTTATCCGTTGAATACTCGAAAGAAAATTGCCCTGGGTTATTTGAAGACCTCTGCCCAGTGCTTTTGGAAGGATCAAAGGGCTCTCTTATTAACTCCCCATCCTTGTCTTTGAGCAGAATCTCCACTCTCTTTTCTGCCTCATCCAGTTTCTGGCCGCAAAAGCGGGACAGTCGGATTCCTTCTTCAAAGAGTTTTAAAGATTCTTCCAGGGAGATATCCCCTTCCTCTAATTGAGAAACGATCTTTTCCAACTTTTGAAGGGCGTCTTCAAACTTCTCCTTCTTTTCTCTTGGCATTGGAAATCTCCAATAGTTTTAATATAATGTATTATAGTATCTTTTTGAGACGACTATCGTCAAGGCCTCTCTTTTCCATCAACATTGCAGGACAGAATTCCCCTGTGCAGTCTTACCTCTATCTGATCTCCAACCTGGACTTCATCCGAATCTCTCAGGATTTTAAGGGAAGGAAGTTTTCGTGTGATGCTATAACCTCTCTGCAGGATGGCCAGAGGACTCAATGAGTCAAGTTTTCCTAAGACTCCCTTTAAATTTTGTTTATTGATTTGAATCTTATATCTCATATTCTGCGCTAACCACTTCTTTGCTTCCGAAAGGGATGTTTCCATATTTCTTATTCTCTGGAAAGGACTCTGAAGATTCAGTCTTTCGGTAAGGAATCCTCTTTTTTCATTCTTCCTTGTCATGTTCCACAGGAGAAGCCTCCGGGAGTGGTTGACCAGGTCATCCACCCTTAAAAGGTAATCCCCTATCATCTTTCGGGGATCGATTAAACCTTTTTTGAGATGAGCCAAGCTGGTTTTTAGATCCTGGAAATATTGTCTCATCTGATTTTCAAGGATGGTTGTCAGACGATTAAGATTTCTTGATAGTTCCCTTTTATCCCTGACCACCAGCTCTGCTGCGGCAGAGGGTGTGGGCGCCCTGAGATCAGCCACAAAATCGGCGATGGTATAATCGGTCTCATGCCCCACTGCAGAGATAATAGGTATCTTCGAATGAAAGATCGCCCTTGCCACCTCTTCCTCGTTAAATGCCCATAAATCCTCCAGCGATCCTCCGCCCCTTCCGACGATGATGACATCAATATTTCCTCTCTTGTCTAAGTATCTGATTGCTTCGGAGATCTCGACTGCTGCTCCCTCCCCTTGAACTTTTACAGGATAAAGAAGCAGCCTGACATTCTCAAACCTTCTCTGGATGATCTGGATCATATCCTGGATCACGGCTCCGGTTGGAGAGGTGACGATTCCAATCATTTGAGGAAGGATTGGAATTGCCTTCTTTCTACCCGTATCAAAAAATCCCTCCTTTTCGAGTTTATCTTTCAACTGGAGAAAGGCTAATTGAAGGGCGCCGATCCCCTTGGGCTCCATCCCCTCCAGGATAAGTTGATAATCTCCCCTCTTCTCATAGAGCGTTACTCTTCCGCGGCAGATGACATGCAGGCCGTCTTCGGGAACAAAACGGAGGGCCCGGGACTGCATCTTAAAGAGGACAGCCCGGATTTGTGAATGTTCATCCTTCAGGGTGAGATAGATGTGGCCCGAAGGGGGAATTCGAAGATTAGAAATCTCTCCTTCCACCCAGATATCAGGGAATCGATCCTCAAGGATGTCTTTAATCTCACGGGTCAGTTCAGAGACGCTGAGAATATATCGAAAAGGAAGCTCCATGATGACCCTAAATATAACAGAAGAAAAGGCAAGGTGTAAAATTTTAAAAATGAAAAAAATCTTCTTCTTGACTTCTCCTTGCGGTTTTAATAGACTACTATCACTCTCCGAATTGAACGTGCTCCGACTTAACTGGCCTTGTTATATTGGGGGTGGTCATGGCAAAGTTTTCTCTTGCCAAGATAAGCAGGCCTGTTATCAGGGAGGTTTTTCCACGAAAGCGTCTCTTCTCCCTTCTCGACCGTGCCCGTGCAGGTCCAGTTGTCTGGCTTTCAGGCCCTGCGGGCTCCGGGAAGACTACTCTCATCGCAAACTATCTTGATGCCCGAAAATTCCCCTGTCTCTGGTACCAGGTCGACGAACGCGACTCGGACATTGCCTCCTTCTTTTACTATCTGGGACTCGCGGTAAAGAAGGCATCCCCCCGTTTCCGAAAACCTCTGCCCTTGCTCACACCCGAATATCTAATGGATATTCCTGTATTCACGTTAAGATTTTTTGAAAACCTCTACGGACGGTTAAAACCTCCTTTCTTCATTGTCTTTGACAATTATCACCAAATAGATTTGGACTCTCCATTTCATGAAGTCATCCTCAACGGGATCTTTGTCATCCCCGAAGGGGTGAACGTCATCCTGATCAGCCGGAGAGAGCCTCCGCCTGCCTTTGGCCGCCTGCACGCCCATAGCCAGATGAAATTTCTAGGATGGAATGAACTCCGTTTCACACTGGAGGAATCCAAAAACGTCGTCTGTTCTCGAATACCCGGATTACGACAGAAAGAGACAATCGAACGTTTCCATCAAATTGCGAATGGATGGGTGGCAGGACTGATCCTCATTTCGGATGCAGTGAGGAGAGGGGTTGAGATTCATTCTCTCCAAAAGATTACCCCGGAGGAGATTGTCAACTATTTTGGAAGCGTTATTTTTTCCAAAACGAGAGAAGAGGTCCAGACCTTCCTCATGAAGACCGCCCTTCTATCCAAGATGACCGTCAAGATGTCAGAGGAACTTACAGGTTTCACAAATGCGGAGGCCATTCTTTCCGGCCTGATAAGAAACAACTATTTTATAGAGCAACATCTCTCTGCAGAGCCGGTCTATCAATACCATCCGCTTTTCAGGAATTTTCTTCTCTCACAGGCTAAAGAGCGATTGAGTCCTGATACGATATCGGATCTAAACCGGAGGGCTTCACTGCTCCTCGAGGACTCCAACCTCACGGAAGAGGCGGCCCAAATTTATATAGATCAGAAGAACTGGGATGGACTGATTCGACTCATCATGAAGCATGGACCTTCTCTTCTGGGTCAGGGAAGATTTCAACTTCTTGAAGAATGGCTGTCTTCCCTTCCGGAGAATTTGGTTGAGACCAACCCGTGGCTTCTTTTCTGGATGGGTTCATGCCGGTTTCCCTTTGACCCTTCTCAAAGCCTGAGGTGCCATGAGAAAGCCTTCAAGTTATTTCGCGAAGAAGGAAACATGGAGGGAACATTTCTTTCGTGGTCAAGCATTGTCGATGGGATTGATTTCAGTCACAACGATCTCTCCCGGCTTGACCACTGGATTCATGAATTGGAAGACCTGATGGGCGATATCAAGGAATTTCCCTCCCCGGAGATTGGAGCAAGGGTCGCATCGGGCATGATTACAGCATTGGCACTCAGACAGCCCCAGCATCCTGAATTCCATAAGTGGGCAGATCAGGCTCTTTCGCTCACAGGGTCTCCTCAGATGATCCATATCAGAATGTGGGTTTTGTTCCAGCTCGTCCTCCACGGATGCTTGATGGGGGAGTTTGAAAGGATAGCCTCTGCCTTCAACCTGCTATCCCAATTGACGAGATCCAGAGACGCGCCTCCTTTCCTCAAAATCATGGGAAAACTGGCTGATGCTATGTTCTACCAATTTACAGGATCTCATCAGAAATGCATGGAGGCTGTCTCTGAAGGCATGAAACTGTCCCGGACGACCGGCATCCACATTGCGGATCAGCCGCTTCTGGCGCACGCCGTATCGAGTTCGATCAATGCAAACGATTCTGAAAAGGCACGCCAGTTTCTGGATAAATTAAACGCCTCTTTATACCGAAACCCTACATCCGATGATTTTTTGGATATTCGAAATAGACTCATCTACCATTTTGCAAGCGCCCGGTATGCACTGTGTTGTGGAGATCTCGCTGAATTCCCCTTCCATATCGATCAGGCTTCAAAGCACGGCAATCAAGTGGGTGCCCCCGTCTTTATATCCATGAACCATTTGATGAATGCCCTTGCCATGCACAGGTTTGGGAAGAAAGAAGAAGCTTTGGATCAGCTTCAAAAAGGTTTTCTGATTGCCAAAGAAATTAAGAGTAAAACTCTCGAATTCTGTTCACTTATGGCTCAAGCCTACTTTGCCTTCGATCAAGGAGAAGAAGCTTCAGGGCTGCAAATCCTTAAAATAGCCTTAACTTTGGGAAGGGACCTGAGGTATCTGAACACTTTTTTCGACGATCTCTTAATCACGACAAAGCTCTGCGTTAAGGCTCTTGAGGCGGGGATTGAGGTGGAGTATGTCCGGGAGATCATCCAGAAACGAAATCTGATACCGGAAAAGAGCTCACTTCAATTAGAGCTCTGGCCCTGGCCTTTGAAGATCTGCACCCTTGGACAGTTTTCGGTCTTAAAGGATGGAAAACCGATTCCCTATTCGAGAAAAGCACAGGAAAAGCCTCTCTCAATCCTGAAACTATTAATAATCATGAGAGACAAGGGGATCAGGACGGAGGATATCGCTGACATTCTCTGGCCCAAGGCGACCGGCGATCTGGCATATCACTCTTTCCAGACGGCACTTTACCGGCTCCGCTCGCTGATCGGTTATTCTGAGACCGTGCTGGTTCGGGAGGGACGACTCTCTCTGGATTCCAAACGTTGCTGGGTGGATGCCTGGGCCTTTGAACACCTGCAGGAGGAGGCCGATATCTTATGGAAGGAAGGAATTACACAAAAAGCGATTCAGCTCACTGAAAAGGCATTAGCATTATATCAGGGCCCATTTTTGGGGAAAGAGGAGGAGCAACCCTGGCAGATGCCCGTAAGAGAGCGGTTGCGAAACAAGTTCCTCAGAGGTGTGTCAAGACTGGGCGATCACTGGATTCAGGCAGGGCAGTGGGAAACTGCCAGGGATTGTTACCAGAAAGGTTTTGAGGTGGATGACCTATCCGAGGGGTTCTGCAAAGGGCTGATGACATGCTATCACCACCTTGACCAGAGGACCGAGGCCCTGTCGCTTTACCTGCGTTTTGAGAAGAGGCTTAAAACGGTCCTCGGGATTGAACCCTCCGAAAAAATAAAAGCTCTTCGAGATGCATTAACCAAGAAAACGCAGAGCGCATAGAGCATATCGCATCCGTCCTTCACATTGCTCCCCCCCTCTTAAGTCAGGGGGTGAGGGGGAGTTATTAAAGGGGTAACAAAAGGCCACAAAATGTACTACTTTTTCTTTCTTTATCTTCTATTTTTCTTTATCACCCCACTGGACTCCCATGCCTCGAACCCAACGCAGGGGGCTAAGGCAGCGGCCATGGGAACGGCTGTGGTTGCCATTGCCGACGCCCCCTCCGCCATCGCCCACAACCCTGCGGGGCTGGCCAACCTGAGAGGAACCCATCTTTACAACGGGATGACCGCTCTCTCGATTAAAAGCACGTTTGAAAATTCCACGGCTCAGTCTGAAAAGACCCTGTCCCAGATCTTCCTGCCGTTTCACCTCTACCTTTGCTCGGATCTTGGAGTCAAGAATATGACCTTCGGCCTGGGGATCTTTTCTCCGTTTGGAATCGGCGGACGTAAATGGCCCGACACGGGTCTCACGCGTTATGCTTCAACGGATAGCTTCATCGGAACGATCAATCTCAATCCCACCTTAGCCTGGAGCCCGTTCTCCGGCTTTTCCATCGGGTTTGGAATTGATTACATTTACGCCAGCAGCAAGTCGAAAAGAAAGATTGACCAATCTTTTTTAGGCGCTCCCGACGGCCGTTTCAGCTTCAAGGGAGACGGAGGCGGTTGGGGGTTTAACCTGGGTGTGCTTTATGCTGTTTCGGAAAAAGTGAGCCTTGGAGCGGCTTTTCGGAGCCGTGTCAATGTTAAGCAGGAGGGAGAAATTATTCTGAAGGATATCACCCCTGCCCTTCAGCCTCTGTTCGGCGGAAGCCGATTCAAGACCGATGCTGAAACGACCATAAAATTCCCTGCCAATATTACCGCCGGAATAGCCTATCGGCCAACCAAAAGATGGACTCTCGGTTTTGATGTGGAGTGGATCGATTGGTCCCGCTTCTCAAAGTCACGTCTCGATATCGAAAGGGAGGTGCCGGCCGCCGGATTTACCGACGCTTCGACGGATTTAAGATGGGGTTCACAATGGTTGTTCAAGTTTGGCATCGAGCATCTGCTGAATGAAAAATGGGCTCTGAGGGGAGGTTATGTCTATGGCAAAAGCCCGGTGCCGGAAAGAACCCTCTCCCCGGATAATCCCGATTCGGACCAGCATAATATAGGACTTGGCTTCGGATATAAGGGTAAAAAGTATGTCTTTGATTTTTATTATAATGCCACTTTCTATGCTGATCGTAAGGTGACCAACCCCATCCTCAGCGGAAAATATGAGAGCCTGATCTATGCCGTCGGCTTCAGCCTCGGCTACCGGTTCTGAACATATACAAATGCCCCCTCACCTCCTCCCTGCCCCTTGCAATGACGACACAGTCTCTGTACACGGGGAGAAGGAGGACTATGTCCCTTTATTTTTTTCGGCGAAGTAGCCGGCTTCGCGCCATTCCACTTCTGTTTCTATTAAAACATTTCTCCAGGCTCCCGCACGATTGTATTCCTGAGTTGAGTTAAATTGATTTTTCCAGGAATTTCAAATGGTTTCTCACATCACTGATCATTTTTTTCATTTCTGGTACGGGATAGACAAGCCTCGCAAGTTCTCTTTCCCAGTACCCTTCAAGTATCTCCAAAAGGTCAGAGGGAAACATATCGTCCAAACCTTTAAACTCTATCCCTTTGTATTGAAACTTCTTTCCCAGCAGAGTTTTCAGCCTAACCTTATTCATCGTAAGTTTCGTGAGCTGCCAGACATCGTAATAATCCCTGCACTTTTTTCTTTCCACAAGTGCCCTTATTTTCTCAGCACCCATTTCCTCTAAAGTTTCAACCCGTACCTTGAATGAAGGATAATCAGAATACCTCTGGCTGAGTTTTCGACTTAAAATTCTATCAATAGGAGCCTCTCGTGTGACATCGATCTTGATCCAATTTTTCCCGAGCACAGCATCATATTGGACTTTAAGCTGCAAATAGTCTGGATTCGAATGTTGTGCCTTTAGTATCAGCTTGATTCCACTGGAACGCCATATGCGGTCAAATATCTCCGCTAATTCCACTGCAATGATGTTGAAGTCATCTTCAAATACAAAATCAAGGTCTTCTGACAGACGCCAAAGTCGAGGGAAATATACCTTTGAAAGAGCAGTTCCCCCCTTAAAGGTTAAACCCTTTATTTTTCCAAAACCGAACAGCATCCAGCCCAGGACATAATCTTTTTCTATCATGCCAAGCGTGAGATTTCTCTCTCGTGATTTATCCAGAAGCTCTCTTTTGTCTATCAATAGATCCACCTGTTCGGATTGAGTTCAAAATTGACAAGGAGACCCCATCTGGATAGGTGCTTTCCTTTCTTTGGAGAGAGGGGGTCAAGGGCAGGATAACCCTTTGAGGGGGAGAACGGGTCAAAAAGATCCTTGTAGTTGTCAATAAGGTTGGTTACTTCCAATAAATATCCAAGCCTTTTCAGGATAGTCATATTACCCATACGTTTGGCGAAATGATATACTTTTTTAAGATCAATTTCCTCATGATTAAAATAAATGGCTCTGGCTACTTCCTCGATCCCCCCGGAATGTTCAGGGTGGTCCAAACAATCGGCAATGGTTTTTTCAGGGTTCGAGATATTTACTTTCCCCCCCTCCATCTCTACCTCCTGAAATCCGAAAAATTTCTGTCTTGCTATTTTAACAAAATAGTAATTCGCATTTACAATGTCCATAGGGATTTTCGGTTTGGTGGTTGCAATGAAAGTGGTCCTCGGTATCTGCTCAGAAAACCCATAGTGATTAAGCGCAGACCAGTATCCTATATAGTAAGGTTTCACTAAATAAGAGGCGATGATAAAATTATGGAGGATGAAACTATCCGCCCCCTTTATCCCGGCTTCAAGAGGGACGATTGCATAGAGCCCTCTTTTCAGGGGAAGGACCCATTTTTTCCGAATAAGGGAGGACATGATCTTCTTAGTTTCCTTCTCGATCACACTTCTTGCATCATTGATACTGAATATCTTTTTGTCCACCCTTGCCAGGCTTGAAATCAGAAGAGACTCCTTTGCTGTGAGACCCTGTTTATAATTTTCAACACTTTCTATTTTATATTTTTTCATAGATAGTACCATTTTTTTGGACTAATTATAATTTTATATAAATTTAATTTCAACCCATTTAGAGTGCGTGGGGGAAAATAAATCCCCCTCGCCTCCCTTCTCCCCCCTCTTCAAGCTACTATGCCAAAACTATATTCTACCATAGTATCGGCTTCAGCCTCGGCTACCGGTTCTAAATGAATGGACCCCACTCAATCCCCCCTCTTAGATTAAGAGGGGGTAAGGGGGAGTTAATGTTCCCCGCCTCTTAAAAATGGCGACTAACATCTTGAATTTATATCTTTATTCTATTTCCCTACCCTTCTGTGTCAACCCATCCCATACCCGTAAAAAATATTTTTGAATATGTGACTTATATGTAACTGAGTCTGTGATATAGAGCAGATAAACGGCGGAATAATGCAATAAGGAGTTTACCCCGTTAGAAAGCCCCCTCTGCTTCCCCTGTGTGAAGCTTGGCTTCTATCTGGGTGTGAGCTATCCGATATTAGAATGGCGAAACTCTTCTAATGGAGTTTACTTTGGGTTCAACTGATTTCTCTCACGACTACATCGTTCGCATCTATCGCTTTGAAAAAAACAAACCTCGAAGCCTGGTCGGGCTCGTTGAGGAAGTTGGGAAAAAGGGAAAGAAGGGTTTTCACACTTACGATGAACTCTGGGAGATTTTGAATTCTTCAAAAAATAACCAACAAGATACCCCACTCTCCTCTTGCGGGTCCAATATCCCATCAACGGGGAGAGGGCGGAGGTGAGAGGGGAAATCCTTAAAAAACTTCTCAATCTGTACCCGATCTGTACCTCCATCTGTGATAAGAGAAAAATCAAAATCGTTTTCATAAGAAAAGACCCGCTACTTTGTGGGGGGGGAAAAGAAGGTGACATAGGGGAGAGGGCATCCAATTTTTTTATTGAATTTTGGTTACTTTTTTGTCTCGCACGAAGCACTATACGGTTAGTCCAGAAAGGAGGTAAAAATGAAAAGATTTATGATTATTTTAGCGATTTCTTTATGTATTTTAATTCCCTCTGCGATTACAATTTCGGCAGGCACCCCTAAAGTTCTTCTCATCCTGCCGAAATTGTTAAACCCAGAAAATTTAGATACTGTGATTCACAAAGAAGTTAATGTAATGAAGGGAATGCTTGAAAAGGCAAATTTTAAGGTAGTGGCAGCCACCATAGATGGTCTGCCAATCAAAGATTCAAAGATAACCTTTACGCCCGATTTAGAGCTATCGAAAGTTAAAGTTGACGACTACGTAGGAGTTATCATTGCCTGCATGGGTTCCGGGGAACGCACACCGGTATTTCCAGAAGCCGTATCGATCGTTAAAGAAGCAATTACCCAGAGAAAGCCTGTGGCTGCCTCACATAGTTCCGTTAGTGCGCTGGCAGAGGCAGAGGTTTTAGCAGGTAAAAGATATGGCTTTCGAATTGATGGACAATTTAGAAACCCAAAATTCACCGGGGCAATCTATAGCGGTATGGGAGTTGTGCAAGATGGAAATATTATCACTTGCGGTATTTGTCCTGTGGTTTCAGAAAGTGAAGGATTCCCTGACTGCAACATTGAACTCATTCAGGCATTTATAGATGCACTGAATCGCCAAAAGTAAGCATGGGGACCGGTGGCCTAAAATAAATAATGGGATTGGGAAAAAGTTTTAATTAAAATCTTTTTTGATCCTCCGAAATAGGAATCTGTGTCAAAAGAAAAAAGTTCGCTGATGGGGTCAGCCATTGACTCGGGACAAAATGAATTGGGGACGGGTTCATAATTCAGGACTTATTCGACAGTTCGGGATAGGAACCCGTTAGGTCGCACGGGGGCGTAGTTTAGTTATTTAAATTATTTGGAACAGACAAGAAATTTGATATCAGGCAGTCGGAAACAATTAAAAATCCAAAGCAAAAGGAGGATACCATGCAGGGACTCTGTAGATCTCTGATTGTTGTGATCGTTGTAATGGCTCTGGCTCTGGTTCTATCCTCCGAAGTGAAGTCCGCTGAAACTGATGTCGGCATTGTTCTCATGCATGGGAAATGGGCAGGTCCACCCGCCCCACCGATCCAGTTTCTTGCAACAGCGCTAAGATCTAAGGGCTTCAAAGTAATCACGCCCGTCATGCCTTGGGGACTAAAACGGATGTACGATGCCGACTACCCAACGGCCCTCTCGGAGATTGAAACAGCGGCGGAAGATCTTCGCAAGAAAGGGGCCACCCGCATCATTGTCGCCGGTCAAAGCTTCGGGGCCAATGCTTCCATAGCTTACGCTGCCTCCGGCAGGGAGGTAGATGGAGTGATGGCAATGGCGCCTGGGTATATGCCCGATCAGCAGAATTTTGGCGCCAGTGTTGCCAAAGCCCGCAAAATGATAAAGGAGGGAAAAGGTGAAGAGATTGCTTCATTCGTTTACAACAATCAGGGACAAGATAAGACGATCAGTACGACCGCAAAGCTCTACCTTTCGTTTTTCGATCCGAACGGGTTGGGGGTCATGCCGAAGAATGCTGCAGCAATACCCAAGCCGGTGCCTTTCCTGTGGGTCGTCGGATGGGATGACCAAATATTACGCAGAGGAGAAGACTATGTCTTTGATAAGGTCCCGAAGCATCCCAGGAACGCGTACCTGGTTGTGGATGCCAACCACAGCACTACGCCCAAGGTAGCTGCCCCCCAAATTCTTGAATGGATCATGTCACTGAATTACTGAGTGGCCAACAAGTCGCTCAAAAGGGACGGGCAAAAAGCTGCGCGCCCCTTAGCTTCATCGTTGGAATGCAACATGAAATGGAGATTGCTGAAGATGCCAATACAAAGCTCCTAAAGGGTCTTGCACATTCTTTGCAGCTTATGGGGAAGGATCAATCCTTGATCGAATGAAAGGGGGAAAAAATGAAGAATAAATTCTCATTGGGATTAGGCCTATCGGTTTTGGGGATGGTATTAATGCTGCCCCCTGGTCCGGTGTGGGCACAGGCACAACCCGTCGTTGACATTCCAACCCGGCCTGGCGTCACGCAGCGGTTTGTCTATCTTGCTCCGGAAAGCCCCAAAGCCGCTGTAATACTGTTCGCAGGTGGGCATGGTGGCCTTCAGATACGTACGAATGGCAGCTTCACATGGGGAGAGGGAAATTTCCTGGTGCGGACTCGTCAGCTATTTGCGAAAAACGGATTGTCCGTCGCCGTCGTTGACGCACCATCTGATCGTCAAGCCCCCCCTTTTCTCGGCGGCTTTCGCCAAAAGCCGGAGCATATTGCGGACATAAAGGCAGTCATTTCCTGGCTCAAACAGCAGGCGAATGTTCTGGTATGGTTAGTTGGAACGAGTATGGGAACTATGTCCGCTGCCTTTATTGCTACACAAGTTGGTCCAGGCGACGGGGGGCCCGATGGGCTGGTGCTAACATCTACGCTTGTGTCCTTCGACGCAGGGCGCCCCGTACCCGCCATGCCTTTGCAAGATATTGCTATACCAGTTTTAGTCGTCCACCACGAGCAAGATGGTTGCAAACACTGCGCTTATCGTGAAATCCCTCGCCTGATGAAAAAGTTGAGCTCGACGCCCAAAAAGGAATTGATGGCGTTCAAGGGCGGAGAGAATCGCGGCGATCCATGTGAACCTTTTGCATATCACGGCTTCAACGGACTGGAAAACGAAGTTGTCGGGAAAATTGCTGAATGGATCATCCAGAGCAAGTGAACGTTGTTTTTTAACTTCAAGGTGAACGAGGACAACGCGAAAATCCGCACCGCCTGTTACCTGACACTTTGGAACAAAATTTATGATTGAAGAAATAGCCAATGGGCACGGTCTCGGTGGCAGGTGAGGTAGCCTTAAACATACTTTGCAGCAATGCCATTTACCCCCTCACCCTTACCCTCTCCCCCTGGGGAGAGGGATTTATAAAGGCAAGAGCCAAGAAATAAAGAACAACAGAAGACCAAAGACATAAAATGATAAGTGCCAAACCCAAGTTCCAACAAGTCAATGAAGGCGGCGGGGAATAGCCCCGTCGCCTTTTAGCGGAGCTCAGTGCTCCCGACCTTATCTCTATCGTTATGTTTCCCTTCTTTCCGTAATCATGAAGGTTGGAGGTTGGCTCACTTTGCAAATAAAAGGCTTCGGTGTCAGGCATTGAATTGTGAAATAGCGAAAGATAATGTGCCAGGACAAGAGGTTAGGCCTTGACACGGGACAAAATGAATTGGGGACGGGTTTTAATTAAGGTTTTTTTGATCCTCCGAAATAGGAACCTGTCCCCGATTATACTTTATGGAGTCTTCAGGATATCATGGGTTCCGATCCTTCTTAGGAAATATATTTCTCCTGAAATCTGAAAAGTGAACCGATAACTCTTTGTTACCCTGCCCTCCCATATACTCGGGTGTCCTTTGATTTTTTTGATTCGGAAGGATGGATGATGCGGAATTTCCAGAAGTAAAGCAAGTTGTTTCTCGGTCCTCTCCTGAATAGCTTCGGGCAGAGAACGGTAATCTTCGTCAAATGGCCTGGTGGTCTAAATTTTCATCGGCGTTTTCTGAAATGCCGAACCAATTCCTTCGTGTTCTTGAACGGACCCGATACTTCTCCCTTGGCGATTGCTTCGTCAGCCTCCTTTTCCTTTTTTTGCCACTCCTTCGTCCAGAACCAGGCTTGATCTTTGGAATTGAGTTTTGTGGGAACAAGAAGTAGCCCTTCTTCCGTTACATCCACTTCCAGATAATCTCCCACTTCTAAGTTTAACCTTTTAAAGGCCTCTCTTGGAATGATGATTTGGTGTTTTGGACTCACTTTTGTAATTTGCATGAATTTCCTCCTGCTTTACTTCTTTACTGGAAAGAAATCTAACGTTTTTCTTTCCTCTTTTTCAGGAGGGAATTGAGTACGTGGTTCTTCAAAATCCTTTGTTATTGTCCAGTGCTATATCCAGACCACTTCAACTAAATGTTCCACTTTCTTGAACATCAGGGCAAGCGGCTGATGCCTTCAAATTGTTCAAAATGTTTGTCAAAAGCAAAAGCATTTTTTAGTCTTAATGACCTCATGACAGCAAAACTTGTGCAGTCGGTGAAGCTAAAATCTTTATCACTGTATCGTTTGAAGATAGTATAAGCCTCCTCCTCAATCGAAAGGGTAACCTGGATCGTTTCAATGAGACCACTTTTCTTGAGATTCTCTCTGAAAAAAACGGCGGTAGGATGTGAAATACGCGCCCTAAGGTAGTTTAGTGTCTCACATAAAACGAAATTAGAGGTGAGAAACCGATTCCCCTTTTCCCTTGCACTTCTGTAAAAAGCGACAGCAGCTTGATGGTTTTCATCATCTTTATCTGTTAGCGCTATGAATGCTCCTGTGTCTATGAAAATCTTCATCTCTTTTTCCCATAGAGGTAGCGGTCATGCTTTGAAGACGCATCTTTGATGCCTGATCTTGCAATACCAATGATGTCTTCAAAAGAATCCTTTTTAGAAACCTTCGACTTTGGTTCTACAGCAAGGGACGTTTCGATCGCCTCACGGATAACCTGGTTCATACTCTTCTTTTCCTCGATTGCTTTATACTTGAGGGCCTTCAAAAGATCTTCCGGAAGCCTTATATTAGTTGCTATCGTCAAAGACATAGTAAACCTCCTATCTCTTATTAAATGGTATATTAGCATCATAGTATCATTATGTCAAGATGTGAGACTTATTGACATTAGAGATAGAAGTGAAAAAACCATTTTCAAAAGTTGAAATGATCAGGACACCCCATTCCTAATGATTGACACGACCCACCAGTTTAGTTATAAAATTCACATACAATGATAGTGGAGATTCACCCCGTTAGAAATACAACGGGGCTTTAAACTTTGGCGGAATTACTCTAAAATCCAACCTTGTGATGTAGGCGTAGGACATTATTTCTAACGGGTTAAATAATTGAAGAATTGGTCACTTGATGAAATGAGAAAAATGGCAAAGGGTATTTTTGAGAAGGCTGTGTCTGCAGTCAATCCCTCAGAGGCGCTCAAACGATCTGTTCAAATACAAAATAATCTTCTGACAATTCAGGTCTTTGATAATCCAGCAGAGTCTTTTGATTTAACCGCCTTTCAAAGGGTTTTTCTGGTGGGTACAGGCAAAGCTTCGGCTTCCATGGCGCAGGCGATCGAAGAGATTTTTGTTGATCGCCTTACTTCTGGCGTGATCACCACGAAGACCGGCCACGGGTTGCCTTTGAAAAAGACAGAGGTGATCGAAGCTGGACATCCCCTTCCCGACCAGAAAGGGATTGAGGGAGCCAAAAAGATTCAGTCCCTACTTAAAGAATCCGGAGAGAAGGATCTCGTCCTCTTCCTTATATCAGGGGGTGGATCCGCCTTGCTCCCTCTTCCTGTTGATGGGATTTCCCTTGAGGAAAAACAGAAAACCACCCAACTCCTTCTTGACTGCGGTGCGGATATCATAGAGATGAACACGATTCGGAAACATATCTCACAGACGAAGGGAGGTTGGCTCGCCCGGTGGGCCTACCCTTCAACAGTCATCACCTTCATTCTTTCCGATGTCGTGGGAGATCCGCTCGATTCAATCGCCTCCGGGCCTACAGTGCCTGACACATCCACTTTTGAAGAAGCATGGGAAATTCTCGAAAAATACGATCTCATCCAAAAAGTACCCTCTTCCGTTCGAAACCATCTCTTATCCGGAAAAGAGAAAAAGAGCGAGGAAACACCCAAGCCCGGAGATGTAGTGTTTAATAAGATTCATAACATACTGATCGGGTCGAACATCCTTGCCCTTCGCGCCGCCGAAAAAGAGGCTTCCTCTCTCGGGTTCAACACGATCATCCTCTCCTCTTCAATCGTCGGGGAAACCAGGGAAGTTGCTCGATTCCATGGAGCTCTGGCTAAAGAGGTGATTTCAACAGGGCATCCCATTCCGAGGCCTGCCTGTATCATCTCGGGAGGGGAGACGACAGTGACCATTAAAGGCCAGGGAAAAGGAGGAAGGAATCAGGAGTTTGTACTGGCCGGGGCTTTTGAGATTGAGAACCTCGAGAAGATAGTCCTCCTGAGCGGTGGCACAGACGGAACCGATGGACCGACGGATGCGGCAGGTGCCATAGCCGATCATACAACGATCAAAAGAGCACAACGATTAGGTTTGGACGCAAAAGCCCATCTCAATAACAATGATGCATACCCATTTTTCCAGAAGCTCGGGGATTTACTCATGACAGGCCCAACCCAAACCAATGTGATGGATGTACGAATCCTTTTAATCGCTTGAATTAATTTAGCGATTGAAAAAGTAGGATCATGAGAATGGTAAAGGGCTGATAGGGTGATAGGGAGATATGGAGATGGGGAGAAAAAGATTTTTTCTCCGCCTCGCCGTATCACTGCTTTTTTTTCAATGACTAATGAATTCCAAGGGAGATCCAGAATGTATGAACTGACAGTTACTTCACATTTTTCAGGGGCTCACCGGTTGCGCTACCTCCACGGCAAGTGCGAAGAGCTCCACGGCCATAACTGGAAGATCGAAGTCTCGGTGGCCTCTTCTAAATTGAATCAGGAAGGAGTGGTCATCGATTTTAAGATTTTAAAACAGAAACTGGAGAAGGTTTTAAAGTCATTGGACCATACCTTCCTCAATGACCTCCCTTATTTTTCAGGTCAGGAACCCTCCTCTGAGAACATTGCAAAATACATCTTTGACAAGATGAAAAGCGAATTAAAGGGTTTTTCAGCAAAAATGACTAAGGTATCAGCCTGGGAGTCGGAAACATCCTGCGCCACCTACTTCGGGAGATAAGCATGAACGATATCCAGAATCAACGGGATCATCGAAGGATTGAAATCAACAAAGTTGGGGTGAAGAATATTCGATACCCCATCACCGTGCTCGACAAGGTAAAAGGGATTCAGCATACGGTGGCAAACGTCAATATGTATGTGGACCTCCCTCATCGTTTCAAGGGTACGCATATGAGCCGTTTTGTCGAGATCCTCAACAAATACAAAGGCAATATTGCGATTAAAAACTTTTCCAAAATTCTTTCCGAGGTGAAAAGTAAGCTGAGGGCCAAGACGGCCCATCTGGAAGTCGAATTCTCCTATTTTATTGAGAAGGAGGCCCCGGTCACCAGGTCGAAAAGCCTGATGGAGTATGTCTGCCGGTTTACCGGTTCAAGTAATGACAAGGATGATTTTTATGTGGGCATTGTTGTCCCCATCACCACGGTCTGTCCCTGCTCGAAAGAGATCAGTGAATTCGGGGCTCATAATCAGCGATCTGTAGTTACCGTGAATCTCCGGTTTAAAAAATTTATCTGGATAGAAGATATTATTCGCATTGTAGAGGAATGTGCCTCCTGCGACCTATATTCCATCTTGAAAAGGCCGGATGAAAAGTTCGTAACAGAAAAGGCTTACGAGAAACCGATGTTCGTCGAGGATGTGGTGCGGGAGGTCGCGAAGCGGCTAAAGAAAGACAGGAACATCACCTGGTTTACGGTGGAATCGGAAAACTTCGAATCCATCCACAACCACAGTGCTTACGCCTTTGTGGAGAGGAATATAACAGAGTAGACTAAAGGGAACCTCTATGGTGAACGACTTAATAAATTAACGCCCACCATGTGTCATTGCGAACGAAGTGAAGCAATCTCATGAGATTGCCACGTCGCTTCACTCCTCGCAATGACTACTTTTCAAAGTCGTTCACTATAATAATTCAAAATTCGTCACTCCGGTGAAAACTCGGTTTTGAGTCGCAACGACTTAACCTAATGGGAGGTTACCCACTCAATACCCGGATGAACCTTTAAAGTTTTAGAATCTTCTGGGCAATGTTTAGCCTCTGAATCTCAGAAGTCCCGTCCAGAATCTCATCGAATTTCACTTCGCGCCAGTACCGGGAAATGGGATATTCATCCATCAATCCATATCCGCCGTGGATCTGGACCCCCTTGTCCGCACATCGCTTGGCCACCTCAGAGGCAAAGAGCTTTGCATAGGTTGAAGTGGCAAAGTAATTTTCCTTCTGATCCTTCTGCCAGGCGGCTTTATAGACCATCAGTCTCGCCAATTCAATCTCCGTGATCATGTCGGCCAACTTAAACTGAATGGCCTGGAACTTGCTGATCGTTTTTCCAAACTGTTCCCTCTCCTTGGCGTAAGCGAGCGAAACATCGAAGATGGCTTGCGCCAGGCCAACGGAATGGGCGCCAAACCCGATGCGAGAGGTCTGAAGAGCCATCATAAATTGATTGTATCCCCTTTCGGGGTTGCCCAAAATGTTCTCTTTTGGAACTTTGCAGTCGTCAAAGATCAGCTCCCTGGTTTCCGAAGCCTTCCATCCCATCTTCTTATATTTCTCACCGAAATTGAATCCTGCGATTCCAGTGGGCACGATAATATTGGAAATCCTCTTCCTCGTCCCTGTTCCTTCTCCTGTCACAGCAGCAATGATCACCAGATTATTGTGTTTTAATCCGGCATTGGTAATAAACTGTTTTGTTCCGTTAATCACCCACTCCTCTTCAGCGAGCACTGCCTTTGTCTGGATGGCATTGGCATCGGATCCTGCCTGAGCCTCGGTTAAACCGAAAGCCCCTATCTTCTCTCCGGTCGATAGAGGAGGAAGCCATTTCTCTTTCTGTTGTTCTGTGCCGAAGGTGTTAATGAGGTTCATCGGAAGGGTCACCGAGTCCAGCAGTGAAACGCCGATCGAGGCATCTCCCCGGCTGATCTCCTCAATGGCGATCATCATGGAAACCCAGTCCATTTCTCCTCCGCCATATTCCTCTGGAATGGGAATGCCGACGATCCCCAGGTCGCCCATTTTTTTCCAGACCTCATAGGGGAAATGGCCGCTTTCATCCATCTCTTCTGCGATGGGGGCGATCTCATTTTTAACGAAGTTTTTGCACAAATCCCTGATCATCTGCTGTTCGGTCGATAATGTGAAATCCATTTTGTTCTCCTTATTTTCTTCCTGTTCGTGTTTTTGCAAGGTCCCAGCAATAGTCATACAGATGGAGCCCTTTGCTGGCGGCAATGATTTCTCCATCTTCAACGCCGATCTCTTTTGCCATCGATTCCTTCAACAACTGAAGGGCGGCCAGATTCGAAGGAAACCCAGCCCATAGGTCCCATGAACGAAAATAGAGCATGAAATGGAGCTTCCCGTAACGAATCCGGGTGTCCACGCCCCGGAGACATTGCGGATCATCCAGGAGCAGGGAGTTGGCATTGCCTACAGCCATATAGGCTTGATTCGTATTGTGCCCTTCCTCGCGATACATCCGGATCACTTCGTCAATCTGTTTTTCCAGGTCTTCCCCGTAGGTGTAGGTTTCGTGAGTTCCTTTGATTGAAGTGATCAGCTTTTCAAGATACTGCTCCACATACTCCATCGATGTGGGAGGCGGAACCCCACAGCCGGGAGGCATATCCGGAATGAGTGGCCGGGTTCCAGGATATGCAATGTGGACCACAATATAGTCATACTCGATTCTTTTCTGTCCCTTAAAGCTCCCCCGGTCGATTGTATACTCATAACCCTTATCAAAGATATGATAGACGCATTGAAACCAGGCATCCGGAAGATCCCTTGCTTTAATTGACTCGATATTCATCAGACTCCTCGATGAA
Source organism: Deltaproteobacteria bacterium (assembly GCA_016875195.1). GTDB lineage: Bacteria > Desulfobacterota > BSN033 > BSN033 > UBA1163 > RBG-16-49-23. Next base: position 33,555 of record VGRY01000007.1, on the reverse strand, counting down.
GAGCAAAATCACAATTAAATTTTTTAACCTATCCTTAAAGAAAATGTCAACTTCATTGACGTAAAAGGCTGGATATTTTATATAAAATCGTGTAATTTGGATGCATTCAGTCGGGGAGTAGCGCAGCCTGGTAGCGCGCTTGGTTCGGGACCAAGAGGTCGGGAGTTCAAATCTCCTCTCCCCGACCATTTTCATTAAAAAAACATGCCTGTTGGTATCTTCATCGCTTTATTCGGCTATCTCCTGGGTTCCATTCCCACAGGGCTTCTTCTGAGCAAATTCTTCTCAAAAATCGATCCAAGATTGGCTGGAAGTAAAAACATCGGCGCGACCAATGTCTTCCGGACTGCCGGTAAGACACTGGGCATTCTCACATTGATCGGAGATATCTTAAAAGGGTTGATTCCTGTCTGGATCGCCATTCAATGGGGAGTGTCGGACCAGTGGGGAATAACCGAGAATCAGTGGATCGCCCTTGCAGGGTTGAGCCCTTTTCTCGGTCACGTCTTTCCAATTTTTCTGGGATTTAAAGGCGGAAAAGGAGTAGCTACAGCCGTAGGGATCTACCTTCCCATCTCTCCGATAGCAGTGCTGATTGAGGTTTTTATCTTTGCTGGCCTTGTTTGGAAATGGAGATATATTTCGCTTGGTTCAATCACTTGCGCAATAACGATTCCAATCCTTCTGGCTTATCTCCGGAGCGATTCTCAGGCTTATTTTATCATGAGCATCATCATAGCGGCACTGATCCTCTACCGCCATCAATCCAATATTGCAAGGCTTTTACAGGGGACGGAAAATAAGTGGAAAATGGGTTGAACAGAGAATCAGGATATCGGGTTACCAGGGTATCAGGAAGCAGGACATCAGTGGATCAGAATATCAAGGAAAGCCGGTTCAGTCCTGTTACAGTTTCTTTAGAGCAGCAAGCTTCCTTTTTTCTTTCTTGGATAGTTTTCTCGAAGGCCCTTTTCTCTTAAGACCTCTTTCCTCTTCATCAGAGTCAATTTCTTTTACATTCGTGAAAACGATGTTCTCCATCCTCTTATGAAACTGGTCGGAGGGAATGACCGGTACCGAAAGTTTATTGGCATAATTCGATATTTCTCTATCAGAAGTGATAACAATCGTTCCAGAGCCCTTCTCCTTAATCAGTCTTTTGATGACTTCATCCGCCTTCTCACCTACTCTTGAGAAGATCAGATCAATTCCCTTTTTTCTTTCTCTTTTTTCAGCACCCCAGCCCGATTGCCAACCATCGAAGACGACAAGGATCTCAATGGATTTAGTCTGACGGTAAAGAGAGAGTTTGTCGATGAGACGGTCCCTCTCCCATTGAAGTTCAATTGAATTTAAATTGGCAAGGGTTCGACCGGAATGGAGAAGGTTATAACCATCGATGAGGAGAAGCATGTTTGGGGGTCGAGTAGTCCTGTAGTCTCATAGTCGAATAGTCAACAATTCTATTGAATAATTTCAGGACCACAAGACTATATGACTAAATGACTATCCGACTATAAATAGTCGAGCCACTCGCTGAATTCTGGGTTCTTGCCTTTTACGATTTCAAAGAACGCAGCCTGAAGTTCTAAGGTGACAGGACCGGGTTTTCCTTCCCCGATCTGCCTGTCGTCCACTTCACGAATAGGGGTAATTTCGGCTGCGGTTCCTGTAAAAAAGGATTCATGAGCGGTATAGAGTTCATCCCGGGTAAACTTATCTTCGACCAGAGGTATCTTCCTTGTTTTGGCGATCTGAATAATCGAATCCCTGGTAATCCCGGGAAGGATAGACGTGAGGGGAGTGGTTTTGATCACTCCATTCTTAACGATAAAAATATTTTCTCCGCTGGCTTCGGACACATAACCTTCGGTGTCGAGCATCAGGGCTTCATCATATCCCATTTTCATGGCTTCCCTTTTGGCAAGGACCGAGTTGACATAGTTTCCCGAAATCTTAGCCTTAGTCATCATCACATTGACATGATGGCGGTTATAAGATGAGGTCTTGACCCGGATTCCCTTTTCTAATGCCCCTTCTCCTAAGTAGGCTCCCCAGGACCAGGTAATGATTGCCACCCGAATTGGATTGTCCCCAGGATAAACTCCCATGGCTCCTTCTCCGATGAAGGCCAGCGGTCGGATGTACCCTGCCTTTAAGCCATTTGCCCTCAACGTTTCCTTACAGGCCTCTACCAACTCCTTTTTCGAAAACGGCATCTTCAGTTGTCCGATGTGTGCCGAATCGTAGAACCGATCGATATGTTCCTTCAACCTGTAAACGGCTGATCTTCCGTCATGGCAGAGGTAACACCGAATCCCTTCAAAGATGCCCAACCCATAATGGAGGGTATGGGTCAATACATGTACCTTGGCCTCATCCCATGGGATTAATTTCCCATCCATCCATATCTTTTCCAACTTTTGCACCATAACGACATCCCTCCCCTAATAAATTCAACCCCATGCGTATCCCTTTTATCCTATTTCAGGGCAATTGTCAAAAAATGAAAACGGTCTAAGATTCAAACGTTGCGAACCGGGTTAACTTTGGGGCGAGAGTCAGAGGGGGTTAATATTCTAATTTGAAGCCGGTCTTTTAAGGTCGACTTGGCTGTTTGAATGCCATAGAGAATTTCAGAAAAACGCTCCTCTCCTTCCCCAAAAGAGAGCGTCAGATTTTCAATCCATTCCCGATCCGATGGATATTGATCCAGACGGTCCGTTATTCCTTCCAGAAGGACTAATGTCAACTTGCCGCAGTCCACATGATACTCCTCACCAAAGGGGAGCGATAAACAGAGACGAGAGGCATTTAAGTTTTTAAGCGTTTCCATGATAAAGGGCATGATTTCTCTTACGGTTAAATAACTATATCCTCTCACTTCTCCCAGGCCGAAGAGGAGAATCAAGCGGGAAGAAATTCTTCCTTCGGATGGGATCAATATTCTTTCTTTCCATTCGCCTTTCAGTTTGTTTTCGATCAGGAGGCGCGACAACATTCCATTGAGCCTCCAATCGACCCAGCCGATGGAGCCTCTCAAAGGTCTCTCATCCTGGAAAAAGGTTGCAATCAGGAGATCGCTTTCCTGTAGATCAACCGCTTCTTTCGAAATGATGACATCCATACGTATTAGAGCACAATGGACATTAAACGATGAACGATGAACGCAATGCAGATTTTTTTGTACATTGTTCACTGTTTATTGTTCATCGTTTGTCAGAGGGGTTTCCGGACGACTTCATTCTGGATTCGATCCAGGATTCCATTAATAAAACTTCCCGATTCTTCGGAACCATATCGCTTTCCAAGATCAATCGCTTCGTTGATGGTGACTTTGGGTGGAATTTCGCTGCAGTATAAAAGTTCAAAGAGTGCGATACGGAGGATATTTCGGTCTATGGCCGTCATGCGATCGAGTCGCCAATGTTCCGAACGCTCTTCGATTAATCGATCGATTTCCTGCCGGTGCTCCAGTACCCCAATGACAATTCGTTTTGCAAACTCATCCTCGTCTTCCACAGGCGAAAAATTTTGTCTCGATAGATCCATCGCCTGAAGAGCATCCTTTTTTGTAATTTCAAGCTGGTAAAGAACCTGGAGGCCAAACTCCCTCGATTTTCTTCTTTTTCCCAAAGATTTTATGAGCCCTTTCCGATTTCCTTCATGAGATTAGCCATCTCAATGGCCGACATGGCGGCATCGAATCCCTTGTTGCCTACCTTGGTACCCGCCCTTTCAATAGCCTGTTCGATCGTTTCGGTGATGAGGACTCCAAAGGCGATGGGAATTTCACTTTCCAGACTGATGCTGGCAATGCCCTTGGTGACTTCAGTGGCAATATACTCGAAATGGGGCGTTGCCCCTCGAATGACACAGCCAAGACAGATGATGGCATGATAGCGGCCGCTTTTGGCCATTTTCTTGGTGGCCAGCGGAATTTCAAAGGATCCCGGAACCCGGACGACTGAGCAATCCCCCTCTTCTGCTCCGCTTCTTCGCAATGCATCCAGCGCTCCCTCTAACAGACGATCGCTGACGAAACTATTAAACCGGCTTAAAACGATTCCAAATTTAAGCCCCTTTGCCATCAATTTGCCTTCAATAGTCTTTGCCATCCTCGTCTCCTTTCCCCCTATTAAAGAACGTGATTCGTGTTGGTGATTCGTGAATTTTCCGAACTCTCTATGCAGACCTTATTGTTTTATGATTCATAATTCTAAACTCTAAACTCAAAACTCTTAATTCAATCTCCTGGTTTGATGGAGAGAATATGACCCATCTTCTTTGCTTTTGTCTTCAGATACTCAATGTTTTCCTGGCTGGGTTTTGATTCAATGGGAATTCTTTTGACCACTTTAATGCCGTAGCCCTCAAGCCCTTTAATCTTTCTCGGATTGTTCGTCATCAGCCTGATCTTATGTAAGCCAAGATCCACAAGGATCTGAGCTCCGATGCCATAATCCCTCATATCCGCCTGAAATCCAAGCGCCTCGTTTGCCTCCACCGTGTCCTTTCCCAGTTCCTGAAGACAGTAAGCCCTGAGTTTATTCACTAAACCAATTCCTCTTCCCTCCTGCCTCATATAGACGATGACACCCTTCCCCTCTTGTTCGACCATGGCCATTGCCTTATGAAGCTGTTCCTCGCAATCACATCGCCTCGACCCGAACACATCCCCGGTCAGACACTGAGAATGAACCCTGACCAGGACTTCGTCATCAGGCTGAATATCTCCTTTAACCAGTGCCAGATGGTGAAAAGGATCAACATCGTTCTCGTAGGCAATGGCAGTGAAGAGTCCACCATATTTCGTGGGAATTTTTGCTTCCGCTATCCTGCGTACCAGACTTTCTTTATGAAGTCTGTATTTGATCAGATCGGCAATCGTGACAATCTTCAAACCGTGCTTTTTTGCAAAAGTCTGAAGATCGGGCATCCTGGACATGGTGCCATCCTCATTCATAATCTCACAAATGACCCCGTAGGGTTTTAGGCCGGCCAAACGGGATAGGTCAACTGAGCCTTCAGTCTGTCCTGTTCTGACCAGAACCCCGCCTTCTCTAGCTCGCAAAGGAAAGATATGACCCGGAGAAACAAGATCGTCCGTTGTCGATTGGTCATCGATCGCTGTGAGAATGGTGGTGGCACGGTCAGCTGCTGAAATACCAGTGGTCACTCCTTTTCTCGCATCGATTGAAACGGTAAAAGCGGTCTGGAACCGGGAGGTATTATCAGAGACCATCATGGGAAGCCGCAGCTCGTTTAGGCGTGTCTCAGTCAATGTGAGGCAGATGAGTCCCCTTCCGTATTTTGCCATAAAATTGATGGCCTCGGGTGTTACCTTCTCTGCAGCCATCGTTAGATCGCCCTCATTCTCACGATCTTCGTCATCGACAAGGATGACGAATTTCCCTTCTCGAATATCCTTTAAAGCTTCTTCAATCGTACTAACCATCAGTTCCCTCGTTTCCACCTGTCATGCCATGTTCTTTTAAAAAGGAAAGACTTAAACCTTCAGATAGTTTCTCCCCCTTTAAGAGTTTTTCCACATATTTGCCCAAAATGTCTGTCTCCAGATTGACATGATCCCCTACCCTCTTATCCATCATCACTGTCTTTTCCAGGGTATATGGAATCAGTGTGAGCTGAATCTCATTACTCCTGCATTCATTAACCGTTAAACTGATCCCATCGATCGCAATTGATCCTTTGGGGACGACGTACCTTGCAAAATGTTCGGGAAGCCTTACCTTCAGCCTATAAAAATCCCTCTCTTTTCTCTTCTCTGTGATGATGCCAATGCCATCGATATGTCCTGTTACAAAATGCCCTCCCAAACGGCCATTCAGTTTCAGGGCGCACTCCAGATTAACCCAACTTCCTTCTTTAATTTCGCCCAAAGCACTTCTTTTTATCGTTTCATCGGACAAGTCAAATTTTGAAATCAATCCATGTCTTTCTGTAACGGTTAAACAAACTCCATTTATACTAATACTATCACCCAGTTGCACGTCTGTCAAATGAGGGGGAAATTCGAGCGAAAGCTTTCTCGTATCGCCCCTGTATTCAATCTTTAAAACCTTCCCCTTCCCTTCTACGATTCCTGTGAACATATTAACAGTCTCATTATAGAATAGACATTTTTTGGCATGAACTTAAAGGGTTTGATCAATTAAATAACTCCCCCTCCCCCTCTTAATTTAAGAGGGGGTATATTCCTCCCCTTTCCGCCAGAGGCGGATCCGCTCTGGGCGGAAAAATAAGGGGAGGGTAGGTGGGGTTATGAGTCTTTGAGCATTTGGTTTTCCATGTATAGACTATTTTGAGACTCTTAATAATTACCTCAAAACTATGTAGATCGTAATACGGCTAAGGTAACGATGCTCGTATCGGTAAATTGAAATTGACGTTTATCGTTGTCGAAGCTCGTATCGATGCTCGCCCTGTACCATATTAGGTTCAGGGCTCGTTTGTCGAAACTGGAAGCTTGTATTACTATCGAACCAAACCAAAGGTGACAAATTCATAATTTACGATTCTTTGGGATATCCTACGAGAAGAATATCGTCCCCCACCTTCTTGATTTTCACCAAATTAAGCGAAATCGCTTCTTTAAGGTTTTCAGATCCCCTTCCGCCAAAGATTCCCAATGCTGAGCCCCCTAACAATTTCGGGGAGAGAAAGAGGAAGATCTTGTCAATCAACCTCTCATCCAGGAACGAACCGTTTACTTCGCTTCCCCCTTCAACCAGAAGGCTCATCATGCCCATCTCTCCTAACCTTGAAAGAAGTGACTTCAGATTCACCTTTCCTTGGTTGGAATCAAAAATCAATATCCGAACCCCTCTCTTCTCGAGACGCTCAATCTTTTCTTTTGGGGCCTGTTCGGTTGTAGCGAGGATCGTTCTTTCTGGGTTTTGATCAATGATTTTTGCCTTTTCCGGTATCCTCAAATGGCTGTCGAGAACAATTCGATAAGGATCGTTCCCTCCTCTGACACGCGCCGTCAACAGGGGATCGTCATTAAGGATGGTTCCAATGCCAACGAGAACACCGTCCGCCTCATGTCTCATGCGATGGACGAGTCGTCTGGACGCTTCTCCAGTAATCCATTTTGACTCACCCTGTTTCGTTGCGATTTTACCGTCAATCGTTGCAGCAATTTTTAAAATGACAAAGGGTTCTTTCGTTTGAATATACTTGCAGAAGGCTTCATTCAATTTCTGGCAGGCTTCTTCTAAAATTCCAACTTCCACATCAAGGCCAGAGGCTCGAAGCATCCCCAGCCCTTTTCCTTTTACCATGGGATTGGGATCTTCCATTCCCACCACCGCCCTCTTGATGCCCGCCTGGATCAGGGCTGGAGCGCAAGGAGGAGTCTTGCCGTAGTGGCTGCAGGGTTCGAGGTTGATATAAAGGGTCGCCCCTCGAGCCTCCTCGCCCGCCTTCCTCATGGCGATGATCTCGGCATGAGGTTCCCCTGCCTTCGCATGGAATCCTTCTCCTACTACCCTGCCTTCTTTGACGAGGACCGCTCCTACCATGGGATTGGGCGATGTCCTTCCCCTGCCTTTTTCAGCAAGCCGAAGGGCCCGTCGCATCCAATGTTCATCATCCTTCATAAAAAAACTCAAAGTCAGGTATCAAGCAAGGGTTTGCGAAGGGTATCAGTTCGATACACGTTTTAGCGGTTATCGGGGAATCAGGCTACCAGGAAGTGGATATCAGGACATCCGGGTATCAAGGTAAAATTATCTTTTTCCGTTTTTCTGATATCCTGATAGCCTGCTATCCTGCATCCTGATTTCCTGGTAACCTGATTCCCGTCTGTCGAGTTTACTTCTTTTTACCTTCTTCCTTATTTCCCAAAAGATCCTTTAACTCATTCATAAATTCATGGATGTCCTTAAACTGTCGATAAACTGAGGCGAAACGGACATAGGCGACCCCATCGAGACGGTGAAGCTCATCCATTACCTTCTCGCCGATTTCGGAGCTTTTAATCTCCCTTTCCCCTCTTTCCTGGAAATGGGACTCAATCCGGTTAACGCTCTTCTCGATCACATTGATGCTGATCGGCCTCTTCTCACAAGCCTTCTTGAGGCCATTGAAGATTTTAATCCGGTTAAAGGTTTCTCTTCTCCCGTCTTTCTTGATGACCAGGGGAAGAGAATCCTCTGCCCGCTCACTCGTGGTAAAACGTTTCTGGCATTTAAGACACTCCCTCCTGCGACGGATCGTCTCCTTGTCTTTGCCAACACGTGAATCAACAACTTTGCTTTCTGGATGATTACAGAAGGGACATTTCATCTTTTATCAACGCTGTAGGGGCAATTCATGAATTGCCCCTACTCCGCCCTCCGTTTTCGGGTAAACTGTTGAACAGTGACGCCCGACTCTTTTAGCATGACTTTAGCTAAATCATCGGCGTAGCCCTCTTCATAAATAATCTTCTCAATCCCGGAATTGATAATCATCTTGGAGCAGATGATACAGGGATGATTGGTGCAGTATAGGGTGGCGCCTCGTATCTCTACCCCATGGTAGGCTGCCTGAATGATGGCATTCTGTTCTCCATGAAGGCCCCGGCACAGTTCATGGCGCTCCCCCGAAGGGATTTTTAGTTTTTCGCGAAGACATCCGATGTCGAGGCAGTGGTCAGTGCGTGAAGGTGCGCCGTTATAACCGGTAGCTAAAATCTTCTTATCTTTGACGAGAATGGCTCCCACTTGCCTCCGGAGGCAGGTGGAACGTTTGGCCACGAGGTGGGTGATGTCCATGAAATACTCATCCCAGGAAGGGCGTTGGGTTTGGCTTTTTTTCTTTTCTTTCGCTTTCAAAGGAAAACCATCACGAGGTTCTTCGAATCATAAATTCGAAATTCGAATATCGGGCGAAGCGTCCGTCTCGGACCAATCCGAAACAAATTCGAATTTTCGAAATCCAAATGTCCTAAACTTATTTGTTTCGAACATTTAAAATTTGGGCATTTGAGATTGTTTCGGAATTCGGATTTCGTGCTTAGAATTTGAAATTTTTCTTTTCCAGGGCTTCAATCTTCTCTAATCGTCTTTGATGCCTTTCTCCTGTGAAAGGAGTCTCCAGCCATATTCGGACGATCTCTCTGGCCACTTCCTTTCCGACAATTCTCCCTCCGATGACCAGAATGTTGGCATCCGTATGTTCCCGGCAGAAGCGTGCAGAGAAAAGATCATTGACGAGAGCAGCGCGTACGCCGCGGAACTTGTTGGCAGTGATCGACATCCCTATTCCGGTTCCGCAGATGAGGATGCCTTTTTTCAGATCTCCCTTCGATATTTTTTCTGCGACCAGGATACCGTAATCAGGGTAGTCGACGGATTCCTCATTGAAAGTTCCCAGGTCGATGGGCTCATGGCCCATCGATTTGAGATAGAGTTTCAACTCCTCTTTGAGTTCAAAACCGCCGTGGTCAGAGGCTATACCGATCTGCATCACTGCTATCCTGTTCACCCCGTTAAAAGGCTTTGACTTTCTAATGGAGTAGCTTACATGGAGCTTTACACCCCGTGTTTTCTCTCAACAGAACTCCACCTCCATCCCCGATGCAATCAGCGGGGCTTTTCTAACGGGGTAAATTTTTTAAAAATGAGGGTGGCATTCGTTCCGCCAAAACCGAAGGCGTTTGACATCCCCGTTTTGACGTTCTGTCGTCTCGCCACATTGGGGACATAGTCCAGGTCGCATTCAGGGTCTGGCTCCTCATAGTTGAGAGTGGGAGGAAGGATTCCATCCCTGAGCGAGAGAATGGTGAAGATGGCCTCGGTGCTTCCGGCTGCTCCGAGGAGGTGGCCGGTCATCGATTTTGTAGCACTGATGGGAATTTTTTTAGCGTGTTCGCCGAAGACCGCTTTAATGGCGATGGTTTCAGTCAAATCATTCAGTTGGGTGGAGGTCCCGTGGGCATTGATATAATCAATATCCTCCGGCTTCAGACCAGCATCCTTCATGGCCATTTTCATACATCGGATGGCCCCATCCCCGTCCGGAGAAGGCGCTGTAATGTGGTAGGCATCTCCGGTGTAACCGTAGCCGATCAGTTCGGCGTAAATGTTGGCGTTTCTCTTTTTTGCATATTCCAATTCTTCCAGAATAACAATCCCAGCCCCTTCAGCGATGACAAAGCCATTCCGGTTCTTTTCAAAAGGACGAGAGGCCTTTTCCGGTTCGTCATTTCGTGTTGAGAGGGCTTTCATTGCATTGAATCCACTGACCGTAAGAGGAGTGATATTTGATTCGGTTCCCCCGGCGATGACCGCATCCGCATCTCCGTAGGAAATGGCTCTGAAAGCGTCGCCAATGCAATGACCGCCTGTGGCGCAGGCGGTCACAACACAGGTATTTGGCCCTTTGGCGCCAAAATGGATGGCAATCTGTCCTGAAGCCAGGTTTGCAATGAGCATAGGAATGAAGAAGGGACTGATACGCGAAGGCCCCTTCTCCATCAGGATTTTGTGATATCTCTCGATGGTGGGGAGTCCTCCCAGGCCCGTGCCAACGATCACCCCAATCCGGTCGCCATTGTCGGCGGTGATGTTTAACTTGGCATCTTCCAGAGCCTCCCGGGTTGCGGCAATCGAATACTGGATGAAGAGGTCCATCTTCTTGACCTCTTTCTTCTCGATGTATAACTCGGGGTTGAAGTCCTTAATCTCTGCGGCAATCCTGGTTTCGAACCCTTCACAGTCAAACCGTGTGAGACGTCCGATGCCTGACTTCCCTTCGCAGACATTTTTCCACGCTGTCCCGACTCCGATTCCAGTAGGAACGACCAATCCCATTCCTGTAACAACAACTCTTCTTTTCAATACATCTCCCCCTCTTAAAGATCATTGCAAAATTAACATTACAAAATTAGCCATTAGCAATGGAAAATTTTTTTCATTGCTAACTTAGTCCCGCGTCTGCGGGACTAAGTTAGCATTTTGCAATGATTACTTTGTGATCCTTATTTAGCCACGTGGGATCGAATAAACTCAATCGCATCACCCACCGTCTGGATTTTCTCCGCATCCTCATCGGAGATCTCCATATTGTACTCTTCCTCTAACGCCATCACCAATTCTACCAGATCAAGAGAATCCGCTCCCAGATCATCAATAAATTTGGCTTCCGGCTTGACCTCACTTTCATTTACCCCCAACTGCTCAACGATAATTTCCTTTACCCTCTTTTCTACGTCCATTGATCCACCTCCTCACATATAGATGCCACCGTTGACGTTTAATACCTGTCCGGTGATATAACTCGAACGTTCTGTAACAAGAAAGAGCACAGCCTCGGCTACGTCCTCGGGCTGCCCTAATCGTTCCATGGGAATCATCTGTTTCAACATCTCTTTGGCCTTGTCGGGGACCGCATCGGTCATGGCCGTCTGAATATACCCGGGAGCAATGGCGTTGACATTGATTCCCCTGGCGGCAAATTCCCGTGCGATGGTCTTGGTAAAACCGATCACCCCTGCCTTGGAGGCCCCATAATTGGCCTGCCCTGCATTTCCCATCTCTCCGGTTACGGAAGCGATGCTGACGACCTTTCCGCTCTTCTGCTTTGACATGTACCGGATAGCTGCCTTCGTGCAGTTGAAAGTCCCCTTCAGATTGACGTTCAGGACAGCATCCCAGTCCTCCTCCGTCATCCTCAGGATCAATCGGTCACGGGTAATGCCCGCGTTGTTGACAAGGATGTCGATCCGACCCAACTGCTGGACAATCGCTTCCACCATCTGCTCGACTTCTTTTAAATCGGCAACATTCGCTTTCAATGCGAGAGATCGTTGACCCATGCCCTGGATCTCATTTGCAGTCTCTTGAGCCTTTTCAAGATTGATATCCGAGATGGCCACATCCGCCCCATTTTTTGCAAGAAGCAGTGCGATGGCCTTTCCTATTCCCTGTGCACCTCCGGTGACTAAAGCAACCTTTCCTAAAAGTTCCACGTATTTCTCCTTTGTCACAATGACTCATAACCCCACCTATCCTCCCCTTATCTTAATGGGAGGAACGTACCCCCTCTTAATTTAAGAGGGGGAAAGGGGGAGTTACTTTATTTACTAAACAATCTTTTTTAACGACTCGATATCATCGAGATTGGCTGTTCCCACTTTTGAATCAATCCGTTTCATCAGGCCGGAGAGAACTTTTCCTGGACCGATCTCAAGAATTCGCTCAATCCCTTCCTTGATCATCCGGCGCATCGATTCTTCCCAGCGAACCGGGCTTGAGACCTGTTCCACCAGAAGAGGTTTTACCCTATCTGAAGATGTATTGACCTGGGCTTCCACATTTGTCACCACTGGAACCCGGAGCGATTGAACGGTGATTCCATCAAGCGTCTCACTTAATCGGACACCCGCAGGTTTCATCAGAGGGGAATGAAAAGGTGCGCTAACTTGAAGGAGCATCGCCTTTTTTCCCTTCTTCTTAACCAGTTCAATGCCTCGCTCGACCGCCTTTGTGTGTCCGGCAATAACAATCTGCCCCGGGCAGTTAAAATTGGCAGGAGAGAGAACCTCTCCCTCGGCAGCCTCTTCGCATATCTTTTCCACTTCCTCCGGATCCATGCCGAGGACAGCGGCCATTGTCCCTTCTCCGACAGGAACAGCCTCCTGCATGAATCTACCTCTCAACCGTACGGTCTGGACTGCTTCGGGGAATGAGAGGCCGCCTGATGCAACCAGCGCGCTATATTCCCCCAGACTATGGCCGGCCGTGAGCTTGGGTTCAATCCCTTTCTCCGACTGCAGAACTCTGAGGGCAGCAATGCTTGCTGTTAAAACAGCGGGCTGTGTATTTTCAGTCAACTTCAACGTTTCTTCCGGCCCCTCAAAACAGAGTTTTGAAATGGAGAAGCGAAGAGTATCATTGGCTTCTTCGAACACTTCTCTGGCCTGTTTGAAATGTTCGTAAAGCTCCTTACCCATTCCAACTGCTTGTGCTCCCTGTCCCGGAAAAACAAATGCCGTCTGCTTCATTGATTCCCTACAAAGTCACCTAGTCATATCGTCTTATAGTCGAATAGTCAAAAAAACGATAAGACTAACAGACTATACGACTAACTGACTACTTCTTCCCTGCGTATTCTTTGCTCAACTCCAGACCAATGACATTCCTCTGGATCTGGTTCGTCCCCTCATAGATCTGCAGGATCTTGGCGTCCCGCATCATCTTCTCCACGGGGTATTCTTTCATATAACCGTAACCGCCAAAAATCTGGACGGCGTCGACTGTCACCTTCATGGCTGTATCACTGGCAAACACTTTTGCCATACCGGAAACCTTCGAAATCTCTTTCGGGTCTTTCGACTGGTCAATATACCGCGACACGGCATAAACCAGAGCCCGTGAAGCCTCCACTTGGGTAGCCATATCTGCCAGCATATGTTGAACAGCCTGAAAAGAGATGATCTTCTTGCCGAACTGCTCCCGTTCCCTGGCGTATCGAACTGCTTCATCCAGCGCTCCCTGGGCCAACCCAACGCCCTGAGCTGCGACTCCGGGCCGCGTCCGATCGAAAGTCCTCATGGTGACAATGAATCCCATTCCTTCTTTGGTGATAAGATTTTCCTTCGGGACGAAGCAGTCCTGGAAAACCAGTTCCCGTGTGGCGGAGGCGCGAATGCCCATCTTGTTCTCTTTTTTTCCGAAGGTGAAACCCGGCATTCCTTTTTCAAGGATGAAGGCGCTTGCTCCCCGTGGTCCCTTTGATCGATCGGTCATCGCAATGACCGTATAAATTTCTGCTTCCCCGCCATTGGTGATCCACTGTTTTGTCCCGTTAAGGACATAACCGCCTTCTTTACGGGTAGCAGTCGTGCGGATCGAACCCGCATCGCTTCCAGCATCGGCTTCGGTCAGTCCAAAGGCCGCTAATCTCTTTCCGCTGGCGATATCCGGAAGGTACTTTTTCTTCTGCTCGGGATTTCCGTATAGCATGATCGGATGGGCACCCAGGCCAGTGGCTGCATAACTGGTCGCCACTCCCAGACAGATTCGGCTCATTTCCTCGACTGCCAAACAGTTTTCAAAGACCCCTCCTCCGAATCCTCCATATTCCTCCTCAATCGAGACCCCCATCAGGCCGGCCTCTGCGCAGACCTTAATGATCTCCCAGGGAAACTCCTCTTTCTCATCCAGTTCCGCCCGAACCGGTAGGACTTTCTCCATGGCAATTTTTCGTGCTAAATCTTTAATCGATATCTGGTCAGGTGTTAGAAAATAGTCCAACGTTCATTCCTCCTATCCATTGGGCTTGGAGTTCCCTAATTTTTTTAGGCCGGTTCTCGATCTCTGCCCGAGTTGCAGCATATCTTGTTTCTCTTTCAATTCCTGAATCAAGTGCTCATTCAGTTTGTTTTTTGCAAGACTGGCAGCCAGAACAATGGCGTTCATAATCGCTTTGGCATTCGAGGCGCCGTGGCAGATGACACAATTTCCATTCACTCCAAGCAGAGGGGCACCTCCGTATTCTGAATAGTCAAACCTCTTCTCCAATCGACGGATTGCCCGTTTCATAAAAAAATAGGCAAGCTTAGCCCTTAAATTATCCTTTGCTTCCCATTTGAGAATACCGTGAACGGTCTCCCAGAGTCCTTCGCTGATCTTCAAAGCAACATTGCCGACAAAACCGTCGCAGACGATCACATCCACTTCGCCGCTATTGAGCCCCCTTCCCTCCACATAACCAATATAGTTGATATCCATCTCTGATAAAATCTCATGGACTTCCCTGGTCAGTTCATTTCCTTTTCCTTCTTCTTCGCCGTTGCTCAGGAGGCCGATCCTCGGTTCTTTTTCTCCAAGGATATATTTGGCATAGGCGTCCCCCATCAGGGCGAACTGAACGAGGTGGGAAGGTTTGCAATCCACATTACCACCAGAATCAACGAGCACCGTGGAGCCCTTTAGTGCAGGATGGATCGTCGCAATTGCAGGCCGGTCCACGCTCTCCAATTTTTTAAAGATGAACATGGCCAGCGCCATGGCTGCTCCGGAATTTCCAGCGGAAACGACTCCGCTGACCTCGCCTGTTTTTTCGAGATCGATGGCCACCTTGATGGAACTATCTTTCATTCTCCGTAGAACGGTGGAGGGAGAGTCATGCATGGCGACCACATGAGTGGTGTGGTGAATAAAGATAGGGAGCTTTGAGGTGGGATACCGTGAGAGTTCTTTGCTCACTTGGTCCTCATCTCCCACCAGGACGACTTTCATTCCGTGCTCTTTCGCGGCTCGGTAGGCCCCTTCTACAATGTTTCGGGGAGCAAAATCTCCCCCCATTGCATCAACCGCAATTTTCATCGCCTTATTCTCTTTCCCCCTATTTCTCTTCTTCTACCGCAACAATCTCTTTTCCTCTATAGACCCCGCAATGCGGACAGACATGGTGAGGTAGAACCGGCTCATGACATTGCGGGCAGAGCGTGAAGGCCGGAGATTTTAATTTATCGTGGGCTCGGCGCTTACCCTTTCTCGAGGCTGAGTGTCTCCTTTTGGGAACTCCCATCGGTCAACATCCTTTCTCTCTCCCCATCTTTTCTCTCATCTCATGGAAAGCGGAAGAGTACGATCAATGAACTTTCAATTTTTTTAATACGTTGAACCCTGCCTCAAATTCTTCTTTTATACAATCACAGCTTGAAATATTCAAATCTTTTCCACATTTAGGACAAAGCCCCTTACATTCCTCCTGGCAAAGGGGCTGAATGGGGACTTCTAAAAAGACCTGCTCACATGCGATCTCCGAGAGGTGAATCTCCCCTCCTTCAAAGAAATTCGATTCCAATTCTTTACTGGACAACTCGGTTTCTTCTGCAAGGGAACTCCCTTTAAAGGGTTGTAAAACCATTTCGAACCCAGAAGAAAAAGGGTGGGAGATTTCCTTAAGGCACCTGACACAATGCATCCGCAGGACTGTCTGCACCCCTCCCTTGATAAAGACCGACCCCCCTATTTTTCTTATGTTAGCTTCGGACTCCAGGGGACTGTCGAACTCAAATTGATGTTCTGAAAGTTCTTCGAGATATCCAGAGAGGGTCTCCGGTTCTTCCTTCCATTTCAGTTCTAAACCCTCATCAGGAATATCATCCACTTTTATGGTCAGCATTCTGTTCTCAGGAAACCCCGTTAGAAGGACTTTCGCCATTCTAACGGAAATACTCACACGGGACTTTAAACCCTGTTTTCGCTCAAAAGGATAAAAGCTCATCCCCGCTGGGCTCTCTAACAGGGTAAACAGTTAAATTAAACTGATAAATATAAAAGAAAACCTTTCTTTGTCAAGTGGCGTCAAAAGATTTCGGCAGAGATGACTATCGTTTCCGATAGTAATCAACATGTTAACAGATTTATGGATTTTATCGCAAGCTTACCTTCCTAAAATAGTCTTCAACCTCTCTGGATAGGCGTTAAGTGGGATGGGAAGAAATCAGGGGGATTTGGGAAACATCTTTTAAAGAGTTGGGCCCATTTTTTTCTTGTTTCAACCTAACTCCTGTGTTATTTTTTAATCGGCATGGAGATGAACGTATCCGTTTTAAAAGAGATCTTTGCGTCGATGGAACAGGGAGTCGTTTTCATCGATGACCAAAACCGTATCGCCTATTTCAACCCAGCCGCAGAAAAGATCAGGGACACCTCCCTGCATGAGATGCTTGGCCAGTCCATCCTGAACTGTCACCCCAAGAAATCCCATTCAAAGGTGATGAAAATCATTGAAAATTTGAGATCGGGGAAGATCAAAGGGCATCAACGGATGAATCTTCAGTTGGTCAAGGGAAAGTTTTATGACAACACCTACTCCGCAGTATGGGGTCCGGAAAATCAGTATTTGGGCGTGATCGTCGTTACAAGAGAAGTGACTGAAAGGAAAAAAGCCGAGGAAGAACTGAAAGAGGCACTGGTCAATTTAAGGCTGGCAAACGAGGAACTGGTCCGCCTGGACCGGATGAAGGATAATTTTCTCTCCAATGTAAGCCATGAACTGAAGACTCCCATGATTTCTGTGATGGGATATCTTGGGATGATACTTAAAGAGAAAGTGGGTTCCCTAACAGAAACCCAGAAGAGGTTTCTGGAAATTTCTCATAAAAACCTTCTCAAACTTGAGAAAAATATCGACAACCTCCTCGATCTAGCGGAACTCGGAATCCGAAAGGAAGTGTTTACTTTCGAACCGATTGACCTCGTGAAGGTCATTCAATTCTCTTGCTCTACGGTTGCTCCCCTTGCAAAAGAATATCAGATCGAAGTGGGAACAACACTTCCAGAGGAACCATTGATGATTGAAGGGGTAGCAGACAAACTTGACCAGCTTTTTGACAATCTTCTCACCAATGCCATCAAGTATAACCATCGGAGTGGAAAAATCGATATCACTCTCACGGAAAATGACCGGTTTGTTTTTACCCACATCATGAATACAGGACTCGGAATATCCCACCAGTCTCTGAGCGAAGTCTTCACACGCCACTTTCAAGAGAAAAAGAAGCCCCTTGGAGATGTAAAAGGGCTTGGCATTGGCCTCTCACTGGTGCAGGAAATTGTGAAATTGCATCACGGCGAGGTCCAGATCGAAAGCGAGGAAGGAAAAGGAACCGTCTTTTCAGTCATGCTCCCCAAAAAAATTAACAGTTCGGAGTTCGGAGTTAAGAGTTCGGAGATATAAAAAGGCTCCGAACTACGAACTCATTACTCCGAACTATTTTTTAGCTGGTGTTGTCCCTCCCATCTTTCCAAGATCAATGAAAGGGACAGCCCCTCCGGACACCTGGGGCAAAACTCCATTCCATTTTTCAATGGCTTTATATTCAACCAGGATGCCACTGATTGAACGAGAAAGGGCCTCATTAGCCTTGGCCTGTCCCTGAGCGACGACCAGAATGGACTCAGCCTCCCCCTTGGCGGTAACAATCTTCTGTTGAGCTTCGATCTCCCGCTGTGCAAGAACCTGCCTCTGTGTCTCCACCTGCTGCTGGGCAACCTGTTTAGCCTCAATGGCCTTTTCGTATTCAGGGGAGAACCGGATGTTGGAAATATAGATATCATCCACAATGATATGGTACCGGGCAAGATTATCTCCGAGCTTGGTCATGGCCCTCTTCCGAATCTCTTCTCTTTTTGGAAGAATTTCGGTGATCGAATAATTGGGAACGACCTCCTTGACAAAATCATTAAAGGCCGGGTCGATCACCTTATTGGCAAAGTCATGCCCCACTTTCTGATACAGGTTATTCACATAGGCCGGATCAATATGAAAGTTCATCATCCCGGTCAGTTTCACCATCTGATATTCCTTTGAAGCACCATCAATCTCTTTAAAGGGATGGGGCTGGATTCGGACGTCCATTTTGATCACCCTCTCGGCGATGGGGACTTTGAAGTTGAGCCCCTCCCCCATCACCCTCTTCTCAACACTTCCCCACCAGAGAACGACCCCCCTGTTGCCTGCAGGGACAATGACAAAAGAACTCCATATCAGGAGGATGACCAAAAATAGAAGGATGAGTATTCCCACGGTCCGTGGCCTTGGCCCTTTTAAATCAAAATCCTGTAATGTCCTTTCTGCCATAATCTGTTCCCTCCATTTAATCTCAGTTTTTTAGACCTGAGGTTCGGGCTTATTTTTTCTCACTCCGAATTCTGCAATCCGAAATCCGAAATAGATTAGGGTTTAAGCGTCCAGCCCAAGGGCTTCGCGCAGAACTCCCGAATGGCATCTGTCCGATAAGGAGTACGTTCCACATCCACAATCACCGTGAAACAGTGATCAAATCGTTGAAAGGCGTAGCGGGCGTAGGGAAAATGAAATTCCGAATGACCATAAGGAAGATAAGTATCATTTAAAGAAACGATAGTCTGGTCCCGATCTTGAATACGGATGTTTCCGCGGATAGGGGATCCATCATTTCTTAATCGCACCCGGAATCGAATTTCCTGCCCTGGTGTGACCGGATCGGGAAACATATCCAGGTCTTCAACAAACAACGGCCCAATGCGGACTTCTTTCAGTGTCCACCCCGCATAGGTTCTGCGGGCACAGAATTCCTTTACCACATCAATTGACCTTTTTGTTCGCTCGATGTCGACCTCTACTATAAAACAATGTTCATGGCGTGAAAACCGGTAACCCGTATGGGGAAAGACAATCCGGTTATGGCCAGGCTTGACCAATACATCCTGAACCGAGGTTACCACTTCATCCCTGTCCTTTACAAGCAGGCTTAACCGGGTTGAATAGTGTGATAGATTAGAAATAGTCGCTGAAAAAGTGATCCTCTCTCTTTCTCGTACTGGATCCGGAGTCATATCAAGTTGAAGTACCCGGAGATCGCTGGGGTGGATTCGAGGACCCCATCTATCGAAAATCTTATCAAATGGGGGGATGGGTTGGGAATGCACCATAGTAGGTAGCAAGATTAAAAGTCCAAGAAGAATAAGAAAATGTTTTCTTTGCATTTGTTCTCCTCCTTCTTTTAAGCCGTTTAAAGCAGTTTTTTCGCCAGTAGAAAACTCATCGAAGCCTGGCATGACGTAGTGGCAAGGGAAATGGCCTCGGAAAAAGATCTCTGCGCCTCTTCAAACTGGGACATCTGGATCCTTCCGATGATCTCCATCAACTTCCTCTCCAGGTCCGCATAGTGATCCAGACCAACTACATTCTGAGCGACCCGGAGCTCCCGGAGCAGAGCTTCAAGATACCAGGTCAACACCTTTCGTCCGCCATAATGCTCCTCTTCCTTCTTAAGGCCAAGCAACTGTTCCAGGAGATTGATTCCTATGATCAGCCCGGATTTCATCTTCTCCGAATATTGGAAGTGATAAATCGCTTCTTTGGTGTCCATCATCGGGTCCTTATTGCTCAGGATATAATGTCCTTCGGTTAAGGTAAGGGTATCGATGCCCGTATCGTTAATAAAAGGTTACGGTTGCCGACTTTTAAGTCATTTTACTTAACCATTACCGATAACCGAAACGGGCTTCATAACCTTTGCCCATTGACGTATTTTACCCTTGTTTCATCATTATCGGTGAGGTTTGAGGCGTTCGAGTAGTTTTGGATCCACAACCACTCCTAATTTTCCCGCCAGATCGCAGTGTTCAATGGCGAGTTTAAATTCACCTTTCTCGGCATAAATAAAAGCCAGATGGTAGTGTGGCAAGGCATATCTCGGATCAATCTCCAATGCCTTCATGAAAGAAGTTGCCGCTTCATCCAGCTTCCCCCGTTGGCGGTAAACACTGCCGATGTTGAAATGTCCTCTCGCATAGTCGGGTTTGATCTCGACTGTTTTCATATAGGCGGCGAGGGCATCGTCTGTTTTTCCAGTTCTGAAGTAAATATTCCCCAAGTTATTAAGCGCCTCCACATAATGGGGGTTGGTCTGAAGCGCCTTTTGATACTGAGCGATCGCTTCTTTGAGGTTTCCCTTTTCCGAGTAAGCCACTCCCAAATGATAATAGGCCTCTGCAAAATTTGGATCCACCCCGATGGCTTTCTTGTATTGGGAAATCTCTTTATCCCACTTGCCCTGTCTTCCATAGACCAGGCCGAGGTTAAGGTGTGCCCTGGAATGCTTCGAGTCCAATTTTAGAACTTTTCCGTATTCTGTAACAGCCTCTTCCAGATTCCCTCTTTCCGCCGCTTTAAAAGCTAACTGAAAATGTTCCTCAACACCCAAGGCCTTGTCGTCTTTTTTGGTTTTAGACGACGACCCGCATGAAATCAAAAGAAGCATCATGATAAAAATGAAAAAGGATCTCGCTAAGGTTTTCAAAGGACCTCTCCTTTCTAAAGACTTTTTGAATCATTAACAAAAAATGGAATGCAAATCAAGGAATATTGTTCTTAAACTTGACCCTATGAGGAAAAATCTCTTAAATTAAAATTGATTGATGGAAAAATTGATCGCTCTTATCCAAAAAAAGTTTTATTATGGCTGGGTGATTGTGGGGTTGGCCATGATCTCTATGGCCTTCTGGTATGCCTTTCGAACCGTCTTTGCCATTTTTTTTGTTGCTTTGATCGACCATTTTCATTGGAGCCGGGCAGAGACCGCAGGAGCCCAGTCCATCGGAATGTTAGTCTATATGGTCACAGCCCCTGTGGTCGGTTACCTGGTCGACCGGGTGGGCCCTCGGAAAGTGATGCTTCCCGGAGTTTTTCTGATGGGCCTGGGTCTTCTCCTCTGCACACAGATTAAATCTCTTCTCCACTTCTATATCTATTTCGGATTGATCGCAGGGGTTGGAGTCACCTTCCTCAGCATCTCTCCTTTTACTACGATTATTTCTCACTGGTTTGAGAAAAAGAGAGGGATGGCCAATGGCCTGGCCAGTGTTGGCATCGGATTCGGCCCTCTTCTCTTTGTCCCGCTGATTCAGTATCTGATCTCCACTCGTGATTGGCCATTTGCATTTTTCATATTCTCTCTTCTTGTCTTCCTGATTCCGCTTCCCTTGATCGGCCTCTTTTTGAGACACAGGCCTGAGGATATGGGACTCTCCATAGACGGAGATCATCCGCCATCAACCTCTCAAAAAGTAGAGTCCAGGAAGGGGAACCCAGATCAGAGGGTGAGGCATTTGATAAAAACCGTAAGGTTCTGGTCATTCCTCCTCTTTCCGGCGTTGACGATCTTTGGTGTTTACATCATCATTGTCCATCATGTGAAGTATCTCATCGACCTCGGGATAAATCGGATCTGGGCCGCCTCTCTCTTTGCAGCCGTGGGCGCCCTGTCTGCAGGGTTTCGTTTCTTCTGGGGATGGTTTTCGGATCGGGCAGGGAGAGAGATCACTTATACCATTGGCTGCGTCTGTTTTTCGTTTGGCGTGCTATGCCTCATTCTATTCCAGTCCTTCCCTTCCCTTGTCTTTCTTTATCTCTTTGCTCTTCTCTTTGGGGCGGGCTGGGGTTCCACTGCGCCGATGTTCATGTCCATCGCCGGAGATCTTTATAAAGGAAGACATTTCGGGTTGATCTATGGGATGCTGGAAGGCATGATCGGGGTTGGAGCGGCTGTGGGGTCTTGGCTGGGAGGATATATCTTTGATCAAACTCAAAGTTATTTTTTGGCTTTTCTTATCGCAATTCTCTCCTGTACCCTTTCAGTGTTTTTGGCGTGGTCTATCGGCCCCAAAAAACTCAACAGATCGAAACGCTAAAGGTCCTTAGCGGCATCCTTCACTCGATCGAATTCGGATTCCGCAATACCGAGGATAAACAATGCGTCCTGACAGTCTTCGGTTGTAGAACCATAGATATAATCAATGTTCACATGGGCTTCGCCAAATCGTTTTGCAATCTTGCCAAGCATCCCCGGTTTATTTAAAAGTTTAAATACCAGGACATGATTTTTTGAAACGAGGTGTTTTGATTTCAGCAATTCCTCTTCTGCTTTCCTGGGATGATCCACAAGAATGCGGATCAAAGAGTAATCCGAGGAATCTTTCAATATCCCCCGGTAACTTTCTGCGAGGGCAATTCTTCTTCCGGTCTTCTCTCTCATGTTAAAAAGTTCCTTGACCGAATCCTTTGCATTTTGAATGCTCATGGCCAGAATATTGATATTTGCGGCTTTTAAAACGTCACACATCTTGGAAAGTTCTCCGGGAGCATTGGTCAGAATCACTGAAAGTTGTGTTTTCTTTTCCATGAAGGTTACCCCTTTCCAATCGATTCAAAGATAAATTGAAGATAACAAATCGACCCAGTAAGTTCAAGGGTCATGCATATTTCATATTTTTAATATCTTGAACAGAGAGGGATAATTTGCTAATCTTTTAAAAAGTGATAAAATGTGATCTCTCAAAGCCTAACGCCGAAATGTGATGACATCAATCAATCCTTTAATTAAGATTGAAACCAAAAACATTCACCTCTATTACGGCTCTTTTCATGCCTTAAAGGGAATAAACAGCATCATAAAGGATCGGCAGATCACGGCATTGATCGGTCCTTCGGGATGCGGGAAGTCGACTTTTCTGCGGACTCTCAACCGGATGAATGAGTTGATTCCTCATACTCGGACCGAAGGAACGATCACACTCGACGGCCAGGATATTTATCAGTCAGGGATGGATGTCGTTTCGCTCAGACAGCGGGTAGGAATGGTGTTTCAACGCCCCAACCCTTTCCCAAAAAGTGTCTTTGAAAATGTGGCCTTTGGTCTCAGGGTCCTTGGCGGATACTCAAAAGGTAGGATTCATGAGAAAGTTGAAGAAAGTCTCAGGGCCGCAGCGCTCTGGTCAGAGGTCTCCGACCGCCTCCACAGGGATGCTCTGAGCCTGACCCTGGGCCAACAACAGCGCCTCTGCATCGCCCGTGTCTTAGCCGTGGAGTCAGAGGTGATCCTGATGGACGAACCCTGTTCCGCCCTCGATCCCATCGCCACTTTGAAGATCGAAGAATTGATGCAGGAACTTAAAAAAAGATATACCATCGTCATCGTCACACACAATATGCAACAGGCTGCCCGCACCTCGGATTGGACAGGGTTTTTCCTGCTGGGTGAATTGCTGGAATATGGACCGACAGGAGATATCTTTACGCGGCCCAGGGACAAGCGAACCGAAAATTATGTGACGGGAAGGTATGGATAAGCCTCTTCCAGAGGCAATGACCAAATTCCAAATTCCAATAACCAAATAATTACCAAACACCAATGACCGAAATTCCAGATAACGAAGACTTGAATTTTTGAAATT
The DNA here is from genome assembly GCA_016875195.1 of Deltaproteobacteria bacterium. Lineage (GTDB taxonomy): Bacteria > Desulfobacterota > BSN033 > BSN033 > UBA1163 > RBG-16-49-23. The sequence continues at coordinate 9,808 of VGRY01000007.1, read as the reverse complement.
ATAGTGAACGACTTCAAAAAGTAGTCATTGCGAGGACGGGAGGGACGTGGCAATCCCAAGAGATTGCTTCACTTCGTTCGCAATGACAGGTTATGGATGTCAACTTATTTAAATCATTCACTTTAGATATTGGGAAATTGGAACTTATTTGGAGTTTGGGATTTGGAAATTGGAATTTCCAATGTGACATTGAATATGCACATAAAAGCTTCTCACCTATTATGTTTCCTTTTGCTGCTCCCATTCCTTTTAACGGTGGGTTGTCATCGGTCCAAGGCGGACATTACGGTAGCCGGATCCACCTCCGTCGAGCCTTTTGCCGAACTGTTGGCCGAAGAATATATGCATCATCGCCCGCGATCTCACATTTACGTCCAGGGAGGGGGCTCGACCGCGGGCATTCAGGCGGTCAGGACCGGAGCGGCCCATATCGGGATGTCCTCCCGTCATCTGATTTCAAAAGAGCAGGACCTCTATTCCGTGATAATTGCCCAGGATGCGATCGCCATCATCGTCAATCCGAATAACCCTGTTCGGGATCTCACTCTTGTTCAGGTGAGGGAGATCTATTCCGGGAAGATAAGAAACTGGAAAGAGGTTGGGGGAAAGGAGAGACCGATCATCCTGGTCACCAGGGAAGAGGGATCCGGAACCAGGGAGGCATTCCAGAAAATGGTGATGGGAAAAGAGGAGATTGCTCTTGAAGCGCTTGTTCAGGACTCCAACGGCGCCATTCGCCAGGTCGTGACAGGAGATCCCTATGCCATCGGATACATCTCCCTCGGAATCGTAAATGAACGAGTAAGAGCCCTGAAAATTTCCGGGGTAGAGCCCGCTTTGGAGAATATTCAAACGGGCAGATATCAACTGGTTCGGCCTTTCCTCTTTGTGATGCGTGAGGAGCCCTCAGGAGAGGCAAAAGCTTTTCTGGATTTTGTGATGAGCCCTGAGGCGCAACGTCTTCTCTCAACGGAAGGCCTTATTCCAATGATCAGCAAATCTTCCGGGGGATGAGAGTGGAACTTAAAGAAAAGTTTATTGAAAAAATTCTTCTCCTGATCGCTTTTTCCTCGATTTCCATTCTGGCCCTCATCGCTTTTTTCATCTTTGGCGAGGGCCTTCCATTGATATGGAAGATCGGGCCCAAATCATTCCTCCTGGGCCAGCGGTGGGTCCCGAGCCAGGGTTCCTTTGGAATCTTGCCCATGATCGTGGGGTCTTTCTGGGTTACTTTCGGAGCCCTTCTTCTTGGGATTCCTCTCGGGTTGGCATGTTCCGTCTTTCTCTCCGAATGGACCCCTCCCTGGGCCGGGATGATCCTGAGGTCAGGCATTCAGGTCCTGGCAGGAATTCCATCAGTCATTTATGGGTTCTGGGGGTTGATCGTCCTTGTACCTCTCGTACGGAACTTTTTGGGAGGTCCGGGACTGAGCATCTTATCCGGTTCTCTCATTTTGAGCATCATGATTCTTCCGACCATCATCAGCATCTCAGAAGACTCGATCAAAGCCCTTCCTCCCTCCTATAAGGCAGGGGCCCTCGCCCTTGGAGCCACACACTGGGAGACCATCTGGCGGGTCCTTATCCCGGCTGCACGGTCGGGGATCGTGGCGAGCATCATCCTCGGGATGGGGCGCGCTCTGGGAGAAACAATGGCAATGATCATGATTCTTGGCAATGCGGTGAAGATGCCCTCTTCTTTCCTCGATTCGGCGCGAACATTGACTACAAATATCGGGATCGAGATGGGATATGCCATAGGGGATCATCGCCAGGCCCTCTTTGCCACGGGTGTCGTCCTCTTTCTGATCATTATGCTGTTAAACTCTTTGGCCCTTGTTCTTTCGAGAAGGAGGACCGCTTGAGAATCGAACGGAGACGATATCTAACCCAAGGCGCTGCAAAGATCATGATCTGGATGGCGGCCTTGTCAACGATGACCGTGATGGCGCTGATCATTATCCAGGTCCTGTCGGAGGGTCTTCCTGTCCTGAGCCTTCGCTTCTTTCTCGAGTCACCACGAAGCATGGGCCGCGAAGGAGGCATTCTTTCCCCCATCATCGGGACCATTGCCCTGACCATTGTTGCCATTATCGTAGCCACGCCTCTAGGGGTCGGTACAGCCATCTTTCTTGGAGAATATACCCGGGAGGGGAAGGTCAGCCGGGTCATCCGTTTTGGAATCGGCTGTCTGGCGGGAGTCCCCTCCATCATCTTCGGACTTTTCGGGTTTGTCTTTTTTGTCATCTATCTCAATATGGGGTGGTCAATCCTTTCCGGAGGTTTGGCTCTGGCCGCTATGATCCTGCCCACGATCATCTGCACCGCGGAAGAGGCTCTCCGGGCAATCCCATACGCCCTCCGTGAAGTCAGTTATTCCTTGGGCGGAACGAGATGGCAGACCGTGACCCGGACCATTTTGCCAAATGCCATGCCGGGAATTTTTACAGGGATCATTTTGGGCGTCTGCCGGAGCATCGAGGAAACCGCAGTGGTCATCCTCACGGCGGGATCATCGCTGATCATCCCGACTTCCCTCTTCTCCCCTGTTCGCACCATGTCCGTCCATTTCTATATTCTTGCCCGGGAAGGGATCTCCATGGAGATGGCTTATGGAACGGGAGCCGCGTTGATCCTGCTGGTCCTTCTGGTTAACATAAAAGCAAACTTCCTGCTCAATCGGTATGTTCGTAAAAAGAGGTAAGTGAATTCTAATGTCGCCACAGAATAAGATTATCGTCTGGGAATTCAGCTTCTATTACGATTCCCACCAGGCTTTAAAAATGGTTAATCTCTCGATCCGGGCCAACGAGATATTTGCCATCTTCGGTCCTGCGCGAAGCGGTAAGACCACCCTGTTGAAAAGTCTTAACCGACTGACCGATCTGGTTTATGGATCGAGCCATACCGGAACGATCCTTCTGGATGGAGATGACATCTATGACCCGAAACAGAGCCTCACTCAGTTGAGGCGCAGGGTGGGAATCGTTTTCGATTTGCCTATTCCCCTGCCGATGTCCATCTATGATAATGTGGTTTACGGTCCGAGATTGAGAGGGACGACACAGAAGGGACTGCTGGACGAAACCGTTGAAAAATCACTGCGATCCGCTGTCCTTTGGGAGGAAGTGAAAGACCGCCTTCAGACCTCCGCCCTCCGTCTTTCCGGGGGACAACAGCAGCGTCTCTGTATCGCAAGGATCCTGGCCTTGGAACCCGAAGTCCTTCTTCTCGATGAACCCTGTTCCGGTCTGGACCCCATCTCCACAACCAGCATCGAGGAGACACTCACACGGCTCAAGAAGGAATATACCATCATCCTCGTTCCTCATAACATCCAGCAGGCATCCCGCGTGGCAGATCGCTGTGGTTTCTTTTTAAATAGCGAATTGATCGAGGAAGGACCGACCTATCAACTCTTTACCAGTCCGAAAGATCAGCGAACCGAAGACTACATTACTGGACGGTTTGGATAAAATTCCCCTCACCCTTTCCATCTCCCTATGGGGGAGAGAGTGGGGGGCGGAAGAGAAGGGAGAGTACCATGAGCACAGAGACTCAATTTCAAAAGGAACTGGAAGAACTAAAAGAGAACCTCTTGAAGATGGCCACCCTGGTGGAGGGAACCATCCACGATGCGGTCCTGTCGATGGTAAAAAGGGACTCGGATCTTGCAAATGAAATCTTCAAGCGGGAAAGACAGATCAATGACATGGAGCTCGTGATCGATAAGATGTGCCTGAAGCTTTTGGCCTTGAGGCAGCCGATGGCCGTGGACCTTCGCTTCATCACCTCAGCCATGAAGATCATCACGGACCTTGAGCGGATGGGTGATCAGGCGGTCAACATTGCAGAGCGTGCCCTCTCTTTGAATCAGGAACCTCAGCTTAAACCGTACATTGATTTACCCCGGATGGCCGAAATCGCTCAATCGATGGTGAAAGATGTACTCGATGCCTTTGTTAACAAGGACGTCAAGTTGGCCCGTTCGGTCTGTGAAAGGGATGATCTGGTGGATGGGCTCAATGACCAGGTCTTCAGAGAACTCCTGACTTATATGATGTCCGATCAGAAGACGATTACAAGAGCGGTTCATCTCATGATCGTCAGCCGGTGTCTCGAACGAATTGCAGACCATGCGACCAATATTGCTGAAGATGTGATCTTCATGGTCGATGCCCTGGTCATCAAGCATCATGCAGATGCCAAAGCTGAGGAAAAACCCTAAACTTAAAACTCTAAACTCTAAACAAACTCAAATGTACAAAACACAAAACTATAATAGTGTATACTTTTGAGTTTGAGATTTTGGATTTGTTTAGGATTTAGAGTTTAGTGTTTAGAGTTTAAACAGTTACCTTATAACAGGAGTTAAGCACTATCAATGAAATACGATACCGACCTTGAAGCCCTTAAGAAGCAGGCCATTATCGAGACCTTCCGTTCGAGCGGTCCGGGTGGACAGAGAAAGAACAAAGTTGAAACCGCCATCAGGTTGCGCCACCCATTATCCGGCATCACCGTGACGGCAACGGAACATCGATTTCAATCTCAAAACCTTAAGCTGGCTCTTGAGAGACTTCAAAAAGCTCTGATAAAATTGAACCGTCCGAAAAAGAGACGTTTGCCGACATTGGTTCCTTTAAAGGTGAAGGAGAAAAGGCTGGAGGAAAAGAAGATCCATTCGCAAAAGAAACGATCCCGTAGAGACACCTTATTTGATTGAAACCAGTCGGATTAGAACAATGGAATTCTCCCGTAGAACCAGAATCAGCCTCCTCATTGACATCCTGGCCACGTTTCATAAAAGCCTTCATATTCGAAAGACTTCTCCATCCCTGAGTAATTGAAGGTTTTTAATCCGGAGTCTTTTGATCTCTGATTGGATAGTCTTGAAATACTGGGGCTTGAGGTGGGTGATATAGATTCTCCGGGGGGGTGGGTCGATCTTTTCAATCTCTTTCTTTAAGAGTCCCGGAGTCAGATGCCCTGTTTTGATGGCCAAGTCCTTCATCTTTTCCGGGAATGAAACCTCAATGATCAGGCAGTCTATCTTTTTGCCCGTTAGCTGCTTCCAGGTTGAACTTGTTGGACCTGTGTCGCCCGTATAAAAAACCTTTTTCCCTTTTCCATCTTCAATAAGATATCCGGCCGCCGGAACGGAGTGGCGAACCTTATAGGGAGTGACCATGTACCCGTTGGTCTCCAACGTATGTTCCGGGTTCAAACTGATAAACCTGACAACTCCATTACCCAAATCTGGAATAGCGGTGAAGTCAGGCCAGATCGAATTGTTCAGAATATTTTTTCTAATCGTCTTCACTACATGAGGGATGCCGATGATGTTGACCCTATGCCACATATTGCTGACGATCATATTGTCCAGAAGAAATGGAATGCCAATGACATGATCAAGATGGGCATGGGTGATGAAGATGTACTCGACCTTCCTCTGTCCACGGATATCCAGCGCTTTGGTCAGACTTCCCGCATCGAACAGAATCTTACCATCCAGAAGAAAACCAGATGGCTTTCGTCCCGGGAACTCCGCCCCCGAACACCCCAGCACCTTAATCTTCATTACTTACTCCAATTTTTCTGCTTCTACCTATTATCTAAAGTCAAATGGTATTCGCTGTCAACAAAAAAATAGGGGTTCGATAATTTACGTAGCTTCAAGGATTAATTCTTCTGGAATCATGCTTGGTAAGCTCAACGGTAACGGTAAAACGGATCACGGGGATCTGCCCCGTTGCTTTAAGGTAGGGGATATATAGGCCCAGTCAATCTTCTGAGGCTTCTTATTCTTCGGTGATGATTCTTCTGAAGTGTCTGTGCTCGCTTTTCTCACTCCACTGCTTGAAGGCTTTCTTCTGTTTTTCATCTCTTGCACTTTCTGCCGATTCCGGAGTCTCAACTTCAATCAAGGTCTCGTGTCCTTTTCTCTTAACACTTAGGTCCGGTCTCACACCTTTAATTGTGTCAGGTTGTTCCCAGTTCGGAAGGTCAGCCAAAACCTTATACCCCTTCCTCAAATACTCATTGGCAACACGCCTAACCTCCCTATCATGCTCCGCTTGACCCCTCTTAGATCTTGACATGATAAGTCACCTCCTTAACCCTATTTAACATCTGCTTTATGCTCCCTTTAATAAATACAACCGCCCTATTTTCATCTAAATTTTTAAATGCGGAAGGTTTCGCCTCATAGGAAAAGTATTGTATGAGTTTACCCCCAATCCTGTATTAGAAAAATTCAATTTTAAACCTTCTCTCACCCCCAACCACTCTACCTTCCACTACTGGTTTGCCTCCGAGATCGGATACTCTTTCGACCAATAAAACATTCGGATAAACCAGTTTAGGCTCTTCTGAAGAAATCTCCAACTTCGGAGGCTCCTCAAGCAACTCGTCCTCTGGTGTATTTGCTAGCTCATGGACCTTTATTGCTATCCTTTCGGCCTCATTATCATCATCAAATTCCACACAAAAATACACTTTCTTGCCCACGGTGACCTCCTCGAAATTTTCAGATTGTTCGTTGTATCAGAAGGGAATTTCCTCCGTTTCTCCTTTCTTAACCAATGCAGCAATCTTTGAAGCGAGATCCTTAACCGGCTCCCAGCTCTTGTCATCATTTCCCTTTAGAGCCAAAAGATTTGCCACTTCCCTTGCTACCAGGGGTTTGGCCGGGCCGAATCTGGTAACAACCTGAGCTTCTTTTTCTCCATATCCAAGTTCTTTGAATTGCCTGCGAAGAGACTTCTCAAAGCTTTCGCCAAAAATGGCGAATTTGTTCTCCACATAAATTCCCTCTACATCTACTAACCATTCCTCGAATGTGTATCCGCAAGTCTCAATAATTTCTTTCCTTTTATTACCGGCTCCGTCATCTTCCGGATCGTTATCAAATATTGCATAGGTCGGGATATTATAAGCTTCATAGAGTCTGATATATCTAGGAATACTCCCCTTCCCATGCGTTGGAATCATGGCTATCCCTTTTTCTTTTGTATCGCACCCACAAGCTTTGAGATAAATTGTTAAAGCAAGAGCTTCTGTTGGCCCTTCGACAAGAACCACTGCCTCCGCGAAGAATCCTTTCAAGATTTCTTCGCTGCTGTTCGCTGCATAAAATGGAAGAACGGTCTCACTCGTACACTTCTGTGGTTTCGCACCTTTTTCAACACAGCTTCTTACCAAACTCTCTTGATCATGCCTTCGGACCCGGGTTATTTTCCCATCTTTATAAACCAGGTGCATTCCAGGAAGGGAAAGGATGTCTAGAAAGGATGGACTATGGGTACTTAAGATAAATTGAAGCCCATCCTCACACATACTCTTGATGCGGTCAGCCAGCCACGCCTGTGCGAGGGGGTGAAGATGTGCCTCAGGCTCTTCGATACCCAATATGAAACCACTTTTAAAAGCCTTTGCATAAGCGTGAGCGAAAGAAATGGCTAGGATCTGTTGCTCCCCAGTGCCAAGTTCTTCAAAGGCTCTTGTTTCTTCATTCTCCTTTGCTTGAATACGAAGCGCATGAAAAAAATTAAGAGGATTGTATGCTTCAAAATCAATATCGAGTTTGTAGGACCAACACTGGAGGGCACATGAGAAGTCTACTCTCAGAGCGTCAGAGAATTGCTGGAACTCAGGTATTTGACCGAAAGTTTCCTTCGTCTTTGCGAAGCACTGTTTTAAGTCTTCTTTTACGTCCTCATATTGATGAAGGACATCATGGAACCGGTGCATCAACCTGCTGAGCATTGTGTATTTAGTGGCATAGCTTAGCTGATACTTTAGGTTACGGTCAGCTTCAATTATTACGACAATACAATCATCCCTTTCTTCGTTCTTGGGCCATTTTTTCGTACCAAATATTGTTCTACCCTCAAATAAAGTTGGCTCAGGATCTCGGTTACGATGATGACTCCAGTGTAATTCCCTGTATTGGCCGCATAGAGGAGTTCTAAAAGAAGCCAAGATTTCAATGAATTGGTGAGGATCTCGCAAAAAATAATCCGACTCTTCAAGTGTTACTGTTTTGGGGTACTGTTCTCCCATAATTATGTTAAAAGCCCTTATTATGTTGGATTTCCCGGCGTTATTTTGCCCAAATAGAGCTACAGGCATTCCCGGCGGGAATACAATTGTGGCATCTTCAACTGATCTAAATTTTGAAATCTTTAAAGTTGCCAATTCAGCCATCGTGACTACTCAAGAGTTAGCATTAAACTTAAAGCTACTCCTCACTAATCTTGATCTCTATCCCCACCTCTTCTAAGGGTTCTTTGACGGCGTTGCGGAGGCGGTTGCGGTCAAACCCCTCTCCACTTTGAGCCTCAATACCTATTTTTATTTCCCCTGCCATGTCTGCCAGATTGCCAAGGGCATTGAACGTTTTGTAAAGGGTTTGTTTATTTAATTTCATCTCCATTCTTACCGTGGTAATCTTTCCCGGCTCAATGGGTCTCGGACCAGGAGTTGGTACAGGAGGAACTGGACCTGGGGGTATCGGGCCAGGAGGGGTGGGTTCTGGACCTGGAGGTGCTTCCTTAATAATGCATTCAGGTAAAAGGATAAAACCTGAATCAAGATCGATTTCATCTGATGATACTGCCCTTCCAAATATTGCATCCCTTTCTTTCACAAAATACTTTCCAGCTTCTTCAAGGACTTTGCTTTTCAAGGCGTAAGCGAATATTCCGTCCTTAATACCTTGGGCAATTGCAGACGCTATAACCTTTTCCTCTATTACCCGGGGAAAATCCAAACTTTCAAAGAAGACATCCCGGATCATCTTTGTTCCAACTGCTTTCTTTTCACCCGCACCGCTTCCCATCTGCATAAGGGGAAAGAGTTTTGATGCACGAAATTCATCGAAGAGTTTGCCCGAAACATTCTTACCAAGAAACTCTATAAGACGTTCATGGACTCCGTGCTCCTTTAATGGACGGGCGCCAATCTCTAATTTCTCAAGGGTGGGCTTACCGTTTTCTATCTTGAGAAGCAGAACAGCCGGATACAGAACCCTTACCCCTGACTCAAAACCCGATTTTTCGGTTTGCTCTCGCTCCTTTAGTTGGTCCATTTGCTCTTTGTTCAATTTATAAGAACTTTTTTTTGAACGAACCCTTTCAACTGCAAGCAAATATTTTGCTGCCCGGCGCAACCCTTCGAGCTGCCTTCTGTCTGATATGGCCAGTCCGATTCCATTTCGAAACCGCCTCGGTAGAACCCCATACTGTGTAAACAATTCAATCGCTTTCTGCTCTTGCTCCCGCTCTTTTTTCTCACTAAATTCCAAGGGAAGATATGCAAGTATAAATCGAGGTTCAACATCCGGGATCTTACTACTTTCCTCGGGCCAGATAATCGCAGCATTGGTAGCCTTTCCAATCCTTGCCTCCATGTCCTGCTTGATGAATTCCTTCACTTCTTTTGGCTGGACATTGTCAGCCTCGTCTTCAAGAATCTTGTTTACATTCGAGGTGGTTTTGAAACAATATTTGACCCCGTCGTAATGTAGATAGAGGCACTCATCCCTCAACCGTTTTAAAACAGATTGGGCTGTGAGATTATCAATCTCCGTGGAAAGACAAACTTCCAGAAGTTCTCTCTCAGAGAGCCCGGAGGGTATAGGTTCACCTTTCTCTTCCCTCGGAAGGCCTCCGAAGGAATACATAAGGATGGTTGTTGCCAGGCGCATCGCAGGTCGTACCGAGGCAAGAGCAGGATTCTGCTCAGCCACCTGATTGTCAATTCTCTTGACTCTTGCATTTGGTCCTGTGAAGTCATGCTCAAGAAC
>VGRY01000006.1 GCA_016875195.1 Deltaproteobacteria bacterium | reverse complement strand
AACCTCTCAAAATAGTACTTTTGATCGGGTAGAAAAGTTGATTTTGCTGTTTTTTGACTCATTCTTTTTGGTTATCAATATTTCAGCAAGTTTCTGTACTGCTAAAGTGAATTATTAGAGGTTCCCTAAAGGAATTAAGATGTCTTCAGTTCAGATTATCCTAAAGGAAATCGATATTGAGGAGTCCTTGAGCAGGATGTGTGACCAGTTGCTTCAGAAACATCCTGTCTTGAAAGAGATGGTCCTCGTAGGAATCCGATCAGGGGGAGTCTATTTAGCCGAGCGCCTGAAGCAGAAGATTTTTCAGAAGACTGGAATTAACCTTCAAACCGGAGTCGTTGACATTACCCTCTACCGAGACGACTGGACAAGGTTGACCCAGACGCCTGAAGTGAAGAAAGCCGAGATTCATTTTCCCATTGAGGATAAACATGTGCTTCTGGTGGATGATGTGCTTTTTACTGGCAGGACGATTCGGGCTGCCCTTGACGCTCTGCTTGACATCGGGAGGGCCCGCCGTGTGGAATTAGCTATTTTAATTGACCGTGGGCACAGAGAGCTCCCGATTCATGCTGACTATGTTGGGAAGGTTTTGGAGACTTTGCGGCAAGATTCAGTCAATGTGGAACTGAAAGAGATGACCGGCGTGGATCAAGTCATTATCGAGCACGGGAAGTATCCCAATCATTAGTTCGGAGTCATGAGTTCGTAGTTCGGAGTTTTTTATTTAAATATTTTTTGCTCCGAACTCTGAACACCGAACTCCGAACTTTTACTCCTTAATTGACCCATCTTCTTCTAAAATCCTACCTGACCCCAGTGCATCCCTAACCATAGAACAGATTCTGGGAAAAGCTTTTGTTTCTGTCATGGACCGTTCGCGAGGTCGGTCAAGAGGAATGGATACAATTCTTGCAATGCGACCCGGCCGGTGGGATAGGACGACGACGCGATCTGACATGAAACAGGCTTCTGAGATGGAATGGGTTACCATCAGGACGGTCTTTTTGGTCTTTGACCAGATGTCGAGCAGGAGCATCTGCATTGACTTCCGGGTGAGGTCATCGAGAGCCCCAAAAGGTTCGTCCATCAGAAGAAGAGGAGGGTCCAGGGCAAGGGCTCTCACAATGGCAACCCTCTGCTGCATTCCTCCTGATAATTCCCTTGGATAGTATGACCAGAAATTTTTATCAAGCCCCACCATTTCGAGGAGCATCTCTATTCGTTGGATCTGTTGCTCCTTAGGGAGCTTGCTTTTTGCAATTCGAAAAGGGAGAAGGCAGTTTTCGAAGATGCGATACCACGGAAAGAGTGTCGATTCCTGAAAAACAATCCCATAGCCACGGGTCCTTCTCAAACCTTCTGGGGTTTTCCCTTCAATCAAGATTTCCCCATCTGTAGGGCCGCCTTCATCGCCGATATCTCCGACGAGTTCGAGAAGCGTACTTTTGCCGGAACCAGATGGCCCGATGAGGCTGATAAACTCACCCCGGGAAATCTCTAATGAAACTCCTCCTAGGGCTTCCACGTCTCGATCCTTGAAATATTTCTTCACATTGATCAAGCGGATAGCGATGGGAGGAGATAGCTCTTGATTCATCGATGCCTTTTACTTCCACAGGACGTTAAAATAATCAACAAGATTTGGATTCAAATCGAAAACTTTCTTCTTAAATTGTTCTTCCCGAACATTAACTGTCCATGTCGTCCAGTCTTCCTTTTCGGGATCCATCCTTAGAACCTGCATCTCCCATAGGGTATGGAGAGAGTATTGAATGGGATCATCCAGACTTTCACCGATGTCGCCAACGCAACACATCCGGGTTCCCTGAAAGCGTTGAAAAGCTTTCTCAAAAAAATGCTTTGTTGTAATCGAACCCGGATTGGTCACAGGAAGATCAGTAAGAGGAAGGCCGGGGAGATTTCCTTTTTCAGAAACCTCAAAAATGCACTGGGAAAACACAGGAATCAGTTCGACCCCATTTTTCAGGCATTCCTGATAGATTCGCTGGATGCCTTCAAGGCTCCCGCAGGCGGTAAAAACATAGACTTGCTTTGGGAGATGGTGGGGAAATGCATTTCTAAGGAAAAAGGCAATGGTTGAACCTGAGGCAATCGCTGTATCGGGTATGAGCCAGGTATCTCCCTGATACGCCCCGATGAAATTCTTTGCCTGAATCTCCCAATTAGATCCTTCTTGATTGAGTACTCGCTGGAGTTTGATAAAACCTGTTGGGAGAATCATACGATCATAGGGATGATGATGCCCAAAGGGTTGCTGAAGATCGAAGGGATAAGCTCCCCTGAGAATGAGGTATTGAGCACAAGTCTTCGTGATGAGTTGTTCGAAGAAGAGTTCGACCATCGAGGTGGCGATATAACGAATCATATTGAATTTAAGTCGGCCACTGATCCCTCTTCCCAAAAGAAATGATTCACCCATCTTGCTCTCAACCACGTACATCAGAGGGGGAATCGTAGGATCGTTTCGGAGGTTTCGTACCTCCCATACCCGGGCATCACCGATAGGAGTGGTGCTGAAAGGAATTCCTACATCCTCCAGGAAAACACGTTCGGACATCCAATGTCTCCCGAAATTAAAATATCAGTTGCCAAAGTTCAGGTTGAGGTTAAGGTTTAGGTTGAGATTAAAATCAAGCCCTTAACCTTGACCTTAACCTAATCCTAAATGTTTCTACTTTGGAATGACGCCGCTGGCGAACTTCTCTGAATAAACTTTTTTCACATCGGGCATCTTATCCAGGAGTCCAGCCTTGGTCATGTCCTTTGCGACATTCTCCCATTTCTTGGGGTTGATATACCCTAGGCCATTTTTCTTTGTATCGGCGTTAATCATCAATGCTTTCATCGGGCCAACAGCATCCATCTCATGGGCAAGGTCGAGACCTTCGTTGGTTTTCTTCAGAATATCAAACGTCTCTTTTGGGTTTTGGAGGGCCCACTGAAATCCTTTATATCTTCCTGTCACCACAGCCTGGACAACATCGGGGTGTTTCTTAAGGATTTCTTCCGTGGTGAAGAGAACATTATCCATCCAGTCGATCCCTAGGTCCTTATAGTCGGTGGTATAAAAAGTCTTTCCCATTTTTTTCGTTTCACGCTGAGCGGTAATCAATTCGTTGTATGTCATCGCTGAAGCGAGTGGCCAGGTTCCGGCAAGCCAGGGTTTTATATCCCCGCCCTGATTCTGGATGGTAAACTGTTTTTCCCAGCCTTTTCCCACCGCACACTTTACCTTTGCATCATAGCCGATCCAGATGCCAAGGTCCCCTTTGATATCCTTTGCTGATTTGATCGGGTTCCAGCTGATGATTCTCATAGCGCTGTTCTGGAAATCGACGCTTATGGCCACCAGGTCAATCCCTTCTTTTTCTCGTGCACGGATGATATTTTCAGGGTAATCATTTCCAAAAGCGATATGGCCAGCCCTGACTGCTGCCACTACCTTCTGAATTGGGGAAATGCCGGGGCCTCCCTGAACTTCTTTCACCTTTACTTTTCCGTAAAAACCCTTGTCAACTGCCACCCAGCCGCCTGCGGACTCCATGTGAATAAACCATGCCTCATGGACCATCACTTCTTGCGCAATTGCCGTCAGCGGCAGAAGAACAATCAACGCAACCAGAGCAAATCTTACACTTTTCATTTTTCCCTCCTCCTTTTTCAATTGCGAATTTCGGATTTTGAACTTTGAACTTTGAACTTTGAACTTTGAACTTAAAACCCTTACCTCCTTTCGGTAGAGATGTGCCAGGCAAGCACCCGTTTCTCCACGAGGGTAATCACGCCAACCATAGAGAGCCCTAAAAGGGAGCAGGCGATTATGCTGGCAAAGACGCGTGGAGTATCCATGATATAGATCGCATCCACAATTAAAAACCCCAATCCTTTATAAGCCCCAAAGACTTCACCCACCACTGCGCCAATGACGGCAAGGGTCCATGCCACTTTAAAACTGGCGAATATCTGAGGAAGTGCAAAGGGAAACTGGAGATACCAGAATTTTTGCCACCGGGATGAATGATAGGAATCCATCCATTTAAGCTCCGAGGCTCCTACCGAGGCGAGGGATTTGAACGTGGGTCCCAGGACCGGGAAGAAGACACAGATGACGGCAGTGATCACCTTGGACCACATCCCACTTCCGAAGATGATGACAATCGGAGCAGCAATTGCGACGATGGGAGTACTATTGAGAATGACCGCATAAGGATAAAACATCTCCTTCAGGGGACGGAACCAGAGAAAAAAGATGGCGGTCAGGATGGCCGAAAGGGAGCCGATGATAAATCCTGTCCCTGCCTCCAGAAAGGTCATCAACGTGTGCGAGGCAAGAAGATTGGATTTGGCAATGGCATAGGTGAGGATGACGGAGGGGGCGGGGAGGAGAAATTTGGGAACCTCCAGCCACCTTACCAAAAGTTCCCAGAAAAGAAAAATACCAATGATGGATCCGATGGAGTATTTATTCATGCAAAGGTTCAATACATCATAAAATCAGACAGTTTTTATAATTATAAATTCCAATTTCCAAATCCCAAATTCCAAATAAGCTCCAATTTCCAATCTCAAATTACCCAAAATATTTTGATGTTTCTAATTTTGGTCATTGGAAATTATTTGTTATTTGGTGCTTGGAATTTGGTGATTATCATTTATAAGCCATTTTGGTTCATAAATTTGCCCCGATAACAGGCCTCTCCCTCTGTGCGTTGAAGAACCATCTGGCAGATCTTTACGCCAGGTTTGAGCACAAGAGGAAACGGAGCAAGGTTTCCAATCTCGAGTACCTGCCGGTTATTGATCCCCGGCTGTACAAACCCTGCAGTCATATGAATGACCAGGCCCATCCGGGCAAACCGGCTCCTTCCTTCAAGCCATCCGCAAATAGTCGAGGGCAATTTAACTCTTTCGTGAGTTATTCCAAGAACCGTTTCCCCAGGCATCAGCGTAAAAGAGTCTTTAACCTCCAAGAGTTCTGTGAGTTCTTCTACTGAGACCCCATCCTCGACTACACAGGCATTTCTAAGTTTCTTGAAGACCCTAAACTCATTGCCCAACCGTAGGTCGATGGACCCAGGGCCAACCTGGTCTTCTTCAAATGGGTCGATCTCAATATTCTCCTGACTAATTTCCTTTAAAATCTCTTCCCTTGTCAAGACTCCCATAAAGGACCTCCAAAAAGGAAATCAGGTAATCAGGATATCAGGCTACTAGATACCAGGGAAAATTAAAAGAAAAGGGATAACTCCACCTGATGTCCTGATATCCTGATTTTCTGATGCCCATAAAAATATGCTTCGGATTTAAGCCATCGTATTCTAAGCTATGAAGTCCCTATAATGCCCATGTGGTATTCCTGAATTGATTTGACCGAAATCCCCTTCTTGAGAAGAGATTCAATCCCATTGACCACTGCTTCAGCGCCGGAGAGAGTGGTGATGATAGGGATGTTGTGGGCAACTGCCTGGCTCCGGATTGCTACCTCATCCACCTTGGGCTTCTTCCCGCTGGGAGTATTGATGACGAGCTGAATCTCTCCGTTTTTCATCCGGTCCACAATATCCGGTCTTCCTTCACCGACCTTGAAAACATGTTGAACCGCAATGCCATTGTTCGTTAGGACTTTGGCTGTTCCTTTGGTGGCTACGAGCTCGAATCCGAGATCAATCAGTTTTTTGGCAACAAAGACAATGGGCCGTTTGTCCTTGTTCATTACGCTGATAAAAACCCTGCCCTTTAAGGGGATGGAGGTGCCGGCCGAGATTTGAGATTTGGCAAAGGCCACTCCGAAATCAGTATCAATCCCCATCACCTCTCCGGTTGATTTCATCTCCGGGCCCAGAACCGTATCCACTCCATAAAATCGTTTGAATGGAAAGACCGACTCTTTTACGGCGATATGGTGAATCTCCACCTCTTTATTAATGCCCAGTTCCCACAATTTCTTTCCAGTCATTACCTTTGCGGCCACCTTGGCCCATGGAATCCCGGTCGCTTTACTGATGAAAGGGATGGTTCTTGAGGCTCTTGGATTGACTTCGAGAATATAGATCACATCATTTTTAATAGCATATTGGATATTCATCAGGCCCACGACCTTAAGTTCCCTGGCAAGTCCGTAGGTGTTCTGTTTCAACTGTTCGATGAGATCATCACTGAGAGAGTAAGGAGGGGTGACGGAGGCACTGTCACCGGAATGGATTCCTGCAGCCTCGATATGTTCCATGATCCCTGCGATGATACAGGTGGACCCATCTGCGACTGCATCCACATCGATTTCGATGGCATCCTCCAGGAATTTGTCGATCAGGATGGGATGTGTGGAAGAGGCATCCACAGCCCGTTGGACGAAACGCTCAAGGGAAGTCTCGTCATAGACAATCTCCATTGCTCTTCCACCCAGGACATAAGATGGCCTGACGATCACCGGGTAACCGATCTCCTCAGCCGCCTTTCTTGCTTCCTCAAAGGAGGTCGCGGTACCATTCGGAGGCTGGATGAGATGAAGTTTATTAAGGAGGACCTGAAAACGCTTCCGGTCTTCAGCACGATCGATATTGTCAGGGCTTGTCCCGATGATCTTCGCCCCCGCCTTTTCCAGAGGGACGGCCAGGTTAAGCGGCGTCTGGCCTCCGAACTGGACGATGATGCCATCGGGTTTTTCCGAATCGACGATATGGAGGACATCTTCAAGGGTAAGAGGCTCGAAGTAGAGTTTGTCCGAGGTGTCATAGTCTGTGGAGACGGTTTCAGGGTTGGAGTTGACCATGATCGTCTCATAACCCAGCTCCTTCAGGGCAAAGGAGGCATGAACACAGCAGTAATCAAACTCCACCCCCTGGCCGATCCGGTTGGGCCCGCTTCCGAGGATCATGATCTTCTTTCTTGAAGAGATGTTTGCCTCATTCTCCGTTTCGTAGGTGGAGTAATAATAAGGCGTATAGGCTTCGAACTCTGCGCCGCAGGTATCGACCCCTTTGTAGACGGGAAGGATCGATCTCTCTTTTCGCATTTTTCGAATCGCCTGTTCATCGAATCCCAAAAGATGTCCCAATTGAACATCGGAAAACCCAAATTCCTTTGCTCGTCTGATGAGTTTATCAGAGATATGCAGTTGATCAGGAGTCAGGGTGGTTCGCCAGAGTTCGAGGTCTCTGATCGCGGCCCCATAAGAGCGAATCTCGACTTCGAGATCGAGAATCTCACGGATGTTGGAAAGAAACCATGGATCAATTTGGGTCAGTTCGTGAATCTCCTCCATGCCCATCCCTAAAAGGAATGCATACCGAAGATAGAAAAGTCTTTCCGCATTCGGGGTTACCAGTTTTTTCTTCACCTGTTGAATCAAACGAGAGCGATCAGAAGTCTTGGGATTCTCACTCAATAGGAGTTTATCCTTGCCATCCGCTCCCAGACCGAATCTTCCAATCTCCAGGGACCGGAGCCCTTTTTGCAGAGCTTCCTTAAAGGTTCGGCCAATGGCCATGGTCTCGCCCACCGATTTCATCGAGACGGTGAGCGTGGGGTCGGCATCCGGGAACTTCTCAAAGGTGAACCGGGGGATTTTGACGACACAATAATCGATCGTTGGCTCAAAGGAGGCAGGGGTCTTCTGGGTAATGTCATTCGGAATTTCATCGAGCGTATATCCTACGGCCAGTTTGGCAGCAATCTTGGCAATGGGAAATCCTGTGGCTTTGGAAGCCAAAGCCGAGGACCGTGAAACCCTGGGGTTCATTTCGATGATGACCATCCGGCCATCTTCAGGGCGAACAGCGAACTGGATATTGGAGCCTCCAGTTTCAACGCCAATCTCACGAATGACGCGAATTGCTGCATTCCTCATCCTCTGATACTCTTTGTCTGTCAAGGTCTGAGCAGGGGCCACCGTAATGCTGTCTCCGGTATGGATGCCCATGGGGTCGAAGTTCTCAATGGAGCAGATGATGACGACGTTGTCATTGAGGTCTCTCATCACTTCCAGCTCATACTCTTTCCATCCAAGGACAGATTCTTCGATCAGAATCTCAGTAATCATCGACCATTCGAGACCCCGTGCTGCCATCTCTTCAAATTCTCGGATATTATAGGCAACGCCGCCTCCGGTGCCGGCCAGTGTGAAACTGGGACGGATGATCAAGGGGAAACCGATCTCTTTAGCCACCTTAAGAGCTTCAGACATGGAGTAGGCCAGCCCGCTTTTCGGAAGGTCGAGACCGATCTTTTTCATTGACTCCTTGAAGAGGTTGCGATCTTCACCTTTCTTGATCGCCTCATACTTGGCCCCAATCATCTGCACATGATATTTTTGGAGGATTCCCGCTTCATAGAGGGCAACGGAGATATTGAGTCCGGTCTGTCCGCCCAGAGTGGGGAGCAGGGCATCCGGTTTTTCCCGCTCAATGATCCTCTCCAGGATTTCAGGGGTGATCGGTTCAATATAGATGCGGTCAGCCATTTCAGGATCGGTCATGATGGTGGCAGGATTTGAGTTGACCAATACCACCTCAAATCCTTCCTCCCTGAGGGCCTTACAAGCCTGCGTACCTGAGTAGTCGAATTCACAGGCCTGGCCAATGACAATGGGCCCGGATCCAATGATGAGGATTTTTTTGATGTCGGTTCGTTTAGGCATAAGTCAAATCAAATCCGAAATCCGAATATCGAAATTCGAAACAATCTCAAAGTTCGAATTTTCCAAACTCCAAACATTAAGTTTTGTTCATTTGTATTTTGAAAATTCGTGCTTGTTTCGGATTTCGTGCTTCGAATTTCGAATTTTACAAATTGATACTCGGGGCACAATGCGTATCTACCTAATCTTTTACTTTCCACGATGTTGATCTCGAATACTTCTCCATCATTTTTACAAATTCTCCGAAGAGGTCCTGGGTATCCTGAGGTCCGGGGGAAGCCTCCGGATGATACTGCACCGAAAAGATAGGCAGTGTTTTGTGTCTCATTCCTTCCAGGGTCCGGTCGTTGAGGTTGATCTGTGTTAATTCGATCTCTTTTGGATTGAGAGAATTAGGATCGACAGCGAATCCGTGATTCTGCGAGGTGATGGCGACCTTTCCGGTCTTCAGGTCTTTGACCGGCTGATTGGCTCCCCTGTGGCCAAACTTCAATTTAAATGTCTTTCCCCCCAGGGCCAATCCCAAAAGCTGATGTCCAAGGCAGATACCGAAGATCGGTTTTTTCCCGATCAGTTTTCGCACATTCTCTATGGTATAGGGCACGCCTTCCGGATCGCCCGGTCCATTGGATAGGAGGATGCCATCAGGTCGATAGGAGAGAATCAATTCCATTGATGCAGAAGCAGGTAGAACTGTGACCTCACAACCCCGTTCCCGGAGGGAGCGGAGAATGTTAAACTTTACCCCGTAATCCATGACGATTACTTTTGGTCGAAAAAGGGAAGTGGAAGGTGGAATATCATGACTTACGAATTGGAGGTCATTTGTTTGACTCCATTCGTAAGGTCTTTCGCAGGTGACTTCTCGCACCAGGTCGCGTCCGATTAATCCGGGTGAAGCCTTTGCCTTTTCAATCAAACTGCTCCAGTCGAGATCCTCAGTGGAGAGGATGGCTTTCATGGCTCCTTTTTCACGGATATGTTTAGTGAGGGCTCTTGTATCCATTCCCTCAACTCCCATAATGTGATGGGCGATCAGATATTCAGAGAGAGAGCGATCTGCACGCCAGTTGCTATGGAGGGAGCTGTTCTCCTTGATGACAAAACCTTCCACCCTGGGGTTGTGCGATTCGATATCCGCCTCATTGATCCCATAATTGCCGATGAGGGGATAGGTCATGATGACGATCTGCCCCTTATAGGAAGGATCGGTCAGAATTTCCTGATAGCCTGTCATGCTCGTATTGAAGACAAGTTCGCCTGTCTTCTCTCCTGGAGAGCCGAACGATCTTCCCTCGAACACAGTCCCGTCTTCAAGGGTCAAAATGGCTTTTTGAATATTTTTCATAAAATATCACTTCATTTTTTAACCCCACCTCACCTCCCCTTAAATTAAGGGGAGGCAGGGAGGGGTTAAGATGGGCTGGAAAAGGATAACAGCGCATAAAAAAAGACCCCCGATCCCTGTTGAGAGGGATCGAGGGTCTTTGATTTAGCGTTTACCCGTTTGGCCATAACACTTTCTAAAAATTTTTTATTCAATTAACATTCCGGCTTTCAATTGTCAAGGCTCAAAAAAGATTACAGAGATTCTAAAAGATGATTACATAGATTTTTTATTCCTTTTAATCGGTGTAATCATTTCATAATCGCTGTCATCAGGGTTCTCATCAGGCATAGACGTAAATCTTGGCCTTGGTCGGTCTGGCCATCAGTTTTTCCATCTTTGCCTGAACCTTTTTCCGATCCGGATTTTTCTCCCACTCTTTCCAATCATCCACATTCTGCCACGTGGTAATGACGATATAGTTGGAGTGGTCATTCAATGCCCGGAGCGTCTCGCCAGAGATGTACCCTTTGGCAGGAACCACCTTTGTTCTCAACTCTCTGAGCATTTTTGCAAACTCCACTTCTTTCCCCTTCTTCACTTTTCGGTCGATAACGATCCTGACTGCCATAACCGCTCACCTCCTCTTTTTTCTCTCATCCTACCAATTCTTTTAAGAGATTTCAAGAGGAATTTATGGTTTTTAGTCAGGTAGTCGTTAGTCAAATAGTCAGGACTATATGACTAAGTGACCATTGGACTATCAGACTAAAAAGGGGCAGGGGAGAGGGCATCCATGCCCTTGGGAAGCATTCTCGTCATGAGGTAGGGGCAATTCATGAATTGCCCCTACGCCTTTTCCCCGGGGATGTGTCCGCCGATGCCAGATTCGCCCCCCGCCCAATCCTTTTAAAAAATCAATGCAAATTGCAAAACTAACATTTCAAAATTAGCAGTGATTTTAAGTCTTTTAATGCTAACTGCTCATTGCTAATTGCTAACTTTGCAATGTTTTTAATGATAGCCTGCCAGTTCCCCCTTTGGGGCAATCCATATAAAATCATCAGGAGTCATATCCTGTCGCTGCTTGTCAATACAGACTGTGAGATGGTTGTTCTCTCTGAGAATCCCGAGACCAAAAATCTTTTCAAGGTTCATCAGGCGGTTCATAATTTCCTCCCATTTTTTCTGGTCAATGGGATTTACTCTACCACTTCCGTATTGAGCCTCTTCCAATCTTTTCGCGGGATCGTAGAAGATGATCTCCCCGGCAGATGCACCGGCAAGGATCTTGGCTCCATGATATGGGGAATCCATCCTATGAAGAATTCCGTCATTGCTCCGAAAGAGTCCCAGCATGATGACCGATCCCCCCATCAACGCCTGACAGAGATGTTCATAGGCCGTCCCTACGACATTGACCTGCAATCCTGGACCTCGCGGGTCACTGACCGCACAGACCCAGCCTCGATCAACGACATTTCCTAAGATGTTAAACGTGCCGCCTTTTGCAGAGTATCCTATCACCTTGCCCACATCTCCGTGGATTTCGAGTGTGCCGGAATGCATGACCATGCCGGTAAAATTCTGTGCGTGTCCATGGACACGGACCAAAGCCCCCATATTAAAGGCCCCGCAATACTCGCCAGGGCTTCCAAAGACATCTATCGTCGTATCTGAGGTATCACCGGAACCTATGCCCATACCGATACCCCGCTGCCCCTCTACTCGATAGACAATAAACTTACGCCATCCCATTCGGTGGGCATGGTTGAGGAAAGGATTGAGAACCCGGAACGGTTCAATGCCTTCGGGCTGAAATCCTTTGGCGTCCACTACCAGCACCTGAGCAGGATCTTTGGGCGGATTCAATGTTTTAGCATTGGATATGGTGACGCGGGACATTCCGTCTTTTTCTTTCCCACGGTCGAGACATGAATCGATCTGGTCCCGCACGATATGAATTAAAGCTCCCCTATCCTTATTTCCGGTATCCCAGCCTGGCAGATGATCGTGGATCCGGGCAAGTTCCTCAATGACCTGCTGGGAAGGGAAATTTTCTGAAATTTTATCCAGTTCCTTTTTAAACTCACCAAACCCCCATTGAGGCAGTCGTTCACGGATGAAAGCTGAAGGATTGGATCCTGAATCTATTTTTTCAGAATCTCCTATAGAGAAGATAGGTTCTGAAGAGGGGAAAGCTCCATGAGGGATGTCCAGTTTCTTTCCAAATTTATCGAGGACCTCATAGCCTGAAATCTTCCCGTTCTCATCGTAAAATACTCTACTTACCATCCCGGGGTTAACGGTTAAAGTGACTGGAGCAACCGTACTTTTGGTCAATCCCAACCGGTGAAGTTCCTGCATTCCTGCATCACAGCCCTGTTTCTCGGAACAGATGATGGACGCGAAGTTTTCTCCGTCATCATAAAGCATGGCCACATTAGGCCTGAGCAGGGAAGGATCGATGACATCGAGCCGTTCAATCACCCGTTGATAAGGGTCAATCCGGCCACAGAGGTATTGGTAGGGGCCATCTGGAGCGCTTTCCAGCTCAACCTCCTGCACGCGCTCAAAACGCTCTCTGACCTCAGAGGAGAATTGGGTCAAGCTCCAACCTGTGGTGGGAGAGAAGGATTCTACCAGGGCATCAAAGGGATAGTGGAGATACTGACTGAGCAGATGGAGCTTCAGGGAAGCTACTGCGGTGTCGGTTTGAGCCAGCGGTGTTAAGTTCGTTTGGGAAACCCGATTCAACATGGTGCGATAATTCGTCGTCTCTCCATTATGCGTCAATGCTGTGTGCAGTTCGGCAAAAGGATGGGAGTTCATCTGATCCACCACAGATCCCGTGGCCAGCCGTCTATGAATCACATTGACCGGAGCATCCGGAGTTTCCCATGGGATATGTTGACCATCCGTCTTCCAGCAGCCGGAGTTTTTACCACAGGAGAGTACAGATGCCTTCTTCTGGTGAGCTTCTACATAATTCTCACGAGTGATCTTACGTGAGAGTCGATAGATATATTCGTCCTCAGCTTCCCGCAGAAATTCCTTATTCTCCCTATAATTTTGAACGGTCAGATGTTGGTAACGGACCTGTCGTGGGGGCCAAATGGGATCATTGAGTAACTCATCTTCAATGAAGCGAAAGAGTTCGGGCGGCAGGACGCGGACAAAGAACCGGAAAACATCTCCGGGATCTCTTTCTCCATAATATAGAAAATCTCTCTCCCTTCCGTTTTCATCGCGTTTATACGGAATTCTCCATTTCTCCAGATCCCCATCGAATGAATCGAGTTGAAGACCATAGAAATATTTCTCCAGAATCTCTCGCATGAGGAGACGTCGGTTAGAGAGAATTTTTCTCCGGGCCATTTGCCGGACCTCTTCAGAATTCAGGTTCGGATGGGCTAACGAGAATTTTTCTTCAACCTGAGGCTGGAGAGTCCCTTTAATCAGGACATGGAAGGCATAGTGGTCGATATGAGCCGGGTAACATCCTCCTTTCCATATGCCCACACCGTCCATTCCACGGTTTGCCATCCGGTCGAGCATCAGGTCCATCACATGGCTCGGGATGAAATGGTTGGAGACGATCGCTGCCACACCACAATCCGAAGGAGGAGGTGCTGATTCGCTCAATGTATAATGAGGGAATGAATCAGAGGGATAGATTCGTGACGGTTCCTTGATTGAGATCTCAGAACGACGGCGACGACGCTCCTGGACCCTTTCTTCGAGCACAGGCCATTGAATCAGATCATATCGGCCCCGAAGTTCACGGATGTCTTCCAATCCAAGGCCCGCGACAGCCCTTGCAACCTGAGCCTGTAAGATGGCACGGAAATTGATCAACTGCTGGGTGTTGATCCCGACATCTCTTAGCAATTGCATTTTGGGTTCAATCGTTGAGATTCCACTTCGACATCCTGACTCGCAATTGCGGTCACGAACACAGCCAATAGCAACCAGATCAGAGGTACCGAGGACAATGCCATCCAACCCCATGGCTATGCCTTTCACCATATCTCCCCAGGTGCGAAATCCACCGCTTCCCAGGAAAACGACGTTATCTCTCAGTCCATCACTAATCAATTTCTCATGACAGATGGGGATGGCATATTCGATGTGCATTCCCATCTGACCCTTGATGATGTCTGGGGCTGCACCTGTCCCTCCGCGAGGCCCATCGAGCCAGACCTCAATGGCCATCCTGTTGTCCTTGGCAATCCGGGCGAGCCCGGAGACGATAAACTCGATATCAGGCGATGGGGAGACCTTGATGCAGATCGAGGCCTGCGGGTTGATCATGCGTACTGCATCGATGAAGGCCTTCACATCTTCAATGGAGTAGCAATTATGGAAGGGGAAGGGGGAGATGAGGCTGACCCCTTCTGCCACGCCGCGGAGCCTTGAGACCAGACCAAACACTTTTCGGCCTAATAGATGACCGCCCACACCCTGTTTTGCTCCCTGGCTGTACGCGATTACCACACGACGTGCCTTCCGAATCGTCTCCTTGGTTACCCCAAAGAGACCTGTCTTGAGCTGGGTGGAGACATAAGGTTCGTCTTCGTGCAAGACGATTGGGACAAACTGAACAGTCCTGGAGGCCGGATATTTCTGGAGAACCTGTAGAATTTTTTCAATTTCAGGAGATTCTGCCAATTCTTCCTGGACCTTTCTGATCAACTCAGCCATGGGAATCAATTTCCGGGGCTCCATGATCTGGCCAAGCAGGAGAACCTGTGCGTCGGTCAAATCAATAGAGTTCCACTTTTCATCGAGGATATAGAAAGTGGGATATCCTCCTTCACCCGTGTCCATCTGTGTCCCAAGGGCACGAGTGGCCAGGACCCGGGCGCGCCAGGTTCCAGGTCCGATTGAACCCACTGACATTCCTGCTCCAATAAAGGGGGCTTTTAGCCTCAATTCAGGATTGATCTGAAGACTGGTGGAGACATGGTCAATGAGATCTTCCGAAAGGGTATCGGGGTTGCGTTGAAAGAGGACCTGTATGAAATCAAAACCATCCCCTAAATTCCCGCGCTCCTCTGTGTGGCCAAGTTGAAGCGTTTCTGGATTTCCACTTGCCATATGGCCCACCGAAGCAATCAGAGAGGCTGGCCAGACATAATCGCGGTCGAAAATCTGGTAACAGGAAGACTTCAGGCTGCAGCTATAGAACCGGTGAGGGGATTGAGTAGGTTTGATCAAATTCTTCAATTGACTGTATTTCCAGCCATCACCTTTGCCTTCCCTCTGGAGACGTGCCAGATTAGTCACACGGTTTCTTTCAATGCAATCTTTGTTTTTGAAAATGTCATAGACCCTTTCTTCGAGGTCATCGAAGATGAGGAGACGGTTTTCCTCTCCAACCGTCTTTTTAATATCCTTAAACCCTGAAGCGCCCAAGACTTCAATGATCTGGACATTCCAGACCCGAATAAGGTGGGTGATCCGTTTGGTTAGGGAGGAGGAATCATGGAGAAGATGGAGGCGCTCTCCCTGTGAAAATTTCTGTCGTGCTTGAGGATTGGCAGCCAGAAGGACCGGCCAATCGATCTTGATCCCATTTGCACCGCGCTGGATCGTTTTCTGAGAATCGGCTGCAGAACGGATTCCACCAGCTGCCAGGATAGAAAAGCGATGGCGAATTTTCTTTTCTACGAGAAAACGGTGAACAGCAGGAACAGCATCGGTAGTGGGGTAGTACCCTTTTTCTGAATCATAATCAGAAGTGAGGCAGATAGCATCAAAAGGCGATTCGAAGAGGGACTCCAGTTTTTTCTTCAGGGCAGAGGTGGGCCGAAGCTCTGCATCAACAAATCCCTTTTCAATTTTAATGACAGCACAGAGAACCGAATTCGGGAGGAGCGCTGAAATTTTCTCTGCCTTTTTTAAGGCTTCTCCCTCCAGCTCGATTTCGACCAGATCAGGAGGATTGTTTTTCAACACCTCCGGCCATGCCTTTCCATTGAGAAGGCTTTTCAAGTCTTCAGAAGTTAATCTCAATATTAGATTCTTCATCCGATCGGCAATCCGCGACTCATAACGTTCCAACTCTTCGAGGCGGAGCGTCAGTCGGGTTCCTGTTTGCTGGACTGCCTCGAACATGGGCTCCAACAGATCTTCTCCTCCATCCATGGGCATGATATCGAGGATCAGGGGTGTCTTTAAATGGATCAACCGTGGAGGCGGGGTTTTGAGAGTTTCCCCGTCAAAGGTCAGGTATTTTGGCCTTTGTCCAATCAGGATCGAGATGGCATCCTCAGAACTTTCATAGAGGAGGTTCTGAGCAGGGCCGACAATATGAAAGTGGCCGAAGCGAATCCCGTCATTGCCGTAACCGCGATGGGGATCTCCCTGTCCAGTCCCGGAAACAGGGATCTTTCCGGTGGTGGCTTCGAGGTCGATACGGGTGATGGCTTCACTCGTCCAGTACGGGTCGTGCATGCTCAGGTAATCCGGGTGGAGTTCCACAGTGGTTGCCGGGATTCCTTTGGCGACCTGTGGGCAACGCTCAAGACAGGAACCGCAGCCCCGGCAGAGCGCTTCATCGGCAATCACCACGCAACGTGGATCTTTCTCGTCACGTTTTCGAACACCGTAGATGCAGGCATCGACGCAGGTCCCACAATGGATACAGTGTTCGTCGTCAATCGCCACATGGTACCTGGGGAACGTCTGCCGCTGTTCACGAACTTTCTGGTCGAACCCCGTTCTGATCACGTCGAGGAACCGGTAGAACTCCGGACTATTTTCAACTTCCTGGATGAAGCGGGTCACCTCCTGGATCGGGAAGTCGATGGTACTGGAGAAATGGGCTTCGAGGTTGCTGTAAAGTGGGCGATGTTTGATGTTGACCTGGCACTCTTCATCACAACGGCCGCAGTGGAGACAGAAGTAGAGAGGTAAGACCTTTGACAGCTCGATCTTCTTCGTCTCCATTGCCCTCTTGATCGTCAGAAGTTTGCCTCTCGCTGAGAAGGTTTCATCTCTTGTTGCCCGATAAACTGGACATCGGGAGACACAATTTCCGCACTGGGCGCAGGAGTTGACCTCATTTGAAACCCCTTCAAGCCCCAGGGGTGAAGCTGGCAGTTGCTGCCTAAGGGTCTTCTCAGGAATGATGGAGAAGAGCTTGAAGAGAAGCCAGTTCATCGCGGTGAGTTCGAGGTTGAAGATATCCGAATGAAAGATCATCTTCTGAAGAGGACCCAGTTTTCCAGATACAGTAAAAAACTTTCCCGGATTGAGGATTCCATGAGGGTCTACCTTCTTCTTATATTGAACCAGTTTTGTCACTTCTTCTTTTGAAAAGAGGTCACGGAGAAAAGGCGTGTTCCATATTCCCAGACCGTAGGGCTTTCCGCTGTAAAACTGAATGGCCAGCCTGACCATCATCGGAACGAGCATGAGGTCGATGTAGAAGATGGCCTTCCTGTGATCAGAGGTGATCATGGCAAGAAAGAGGACCTGATCTCGATTGATGAGATGGGAAGAGGAATAGAAAGTTAAGCCCAACCGCTTCCCCCACTCACTTATCTTTTCTTCATAGGCTCCCACTTGATCAAGCGGCAGGATCACCTCTGTCGCTAAGAGAGAAGGGCCGAGGTGCTTGATGGATATCGGAAGGAATCGTTCCTCCCAGAGAAAAGAGGCTGATTCCTCATCTGCTATTTGAATTCCACTCTCATCCAGGTAGAGTCTAAACAATTGAGACTGCTCCTGGTCAGCGAAGGCAATGAGAACGAGATGTTTATCTCCAACAGTCAATCTTCCATTTGACTTTGACTGGAGGACGCGCGCCAATCCTGCATGATAGACGATGAGGTCATGGGGTTTGATAAATGGATGGCGGTCAAGTTTACTGACAAATGCATATGCGTTAGATGCCTTTTCGAAAGGGACGACAAATGGAAACCAATGGGCTGGTTTTTGCCCAGACTTCAATATGGCCTTTACGATGATTCCCATCTGCCCTTCTGTTGAGAGGAAATGGTTGATCTCAGGATCATCCCCTTTTAGATTCAGAACATTTCCATCAGGGGTAATGACCCGCAGGGAAATGATCTGATTCTTTACTGGTCCGTGATAATAGGTTCCGAATCCCATTCCACCCGTAGCCATCCAGCCTGCAAGGGTTCCGCCCTTGCCGGATGTCATGGTAAGTAAGGTGAGGCCGTGTCTT
This sequence comes from Deltaproteobacteria bacterium, assembly GCA_016875195.1. Taxonomy (GTDB): domain Bacteria; phylum Desulfobacterota; class BSN033; order BSN033; family UBA1163; genus RBG-16-49-23. The sequence continues at coordinate 83,382 of VGRY01000006.1, read as the reverse complement.
TCAAGTTCTGCGTGGATATCGGCAAAACGAGCTCCCGGTCCAACTGTCACTTGGAGGGTTCCTGGATCAACCTCAATCGTATCCATCGAGCTAAGGTCGATAACAATTCCTCCGCGGGTTGGGACAGCTCCACCGTAACCCCATGTTCCCGCGCCCCTGGCGGTTAAAGGGATTTTATGTTTGCTTGCAAATGCAAAGATATTGAGGAGGTGTTCTTCAGTTGCAGGCTGGAGAATAAGGTCGGGAAGGCTTTTGAGCATCAGGCCCCGGATCAAAGGCGGGAGGTCCACATTGAGGTCATTCCGGTAGTATTCGAGTTTCTCTGGGTCGGAAATGGCCTTCAAGTCCGGGCTTTGCTGTAAAAAATCTTCAATATACTTTCTCCAGGCTAACTTTTCTCTCTTCTGGCTCACTTTCGTTCACCTCACCTTGATTCGTTTTCGGAAGTACTCTAAGGGTTACGGTGACAAAATCCGTATCAATTAAGGTTCAAGAGAATATCGTTTAACGGTGACGACGCTGGTATCGAAGCTGGAAGCTCGATGCTCGAAACCCGGCAAAAATGGATTCGAACCTCCAGTTTCGACAGTCGAGCATCGATACGAGCTTCGACAACGACAAACGTCAATTTAAAATTAACCGAAGCGCCTGCCTGCCCCACCCTCGGTCGGGCCCGGGGCCGGTAGGCAGAGGCCTCGTTACCCTAACCGTTAAACTTTTTTAAAGAATAGGCAGATACTTCTCCAATTCGAACTGGGAGATGTGGGTCCGGTACTGATCCCATTCGATCTTCTTGTTTTCAATGAATTTATGGAAGATGTGGTCTCCAAGGGTTTCTCTTACCAGTTCACTCTGTTCGGTGAGCTGGATGGCTTCATATAGACTTCCCGGAAGCGATTCGATTCCGTGTCTTTTCCGTGCCTCTTCAGACATCTCAAAAATGTCCTCCTCAACAGGAGACGGAAGTTCATAACCCTTCTCGATTCCCTTCAGGCCTGCAGCCAACATGACAGCAAAGGCCAGATAGGGATTGCATGCCGGATCGGGGGAGCGGAGTTCCATCCGTGTGGCTTTCTCTTTTCCAGGTTTATACATGGGAACCCGGACCAGTGCCGAACGGTTTCTCCGGGCCCAGGCGATATAGACCGGCGCTTCGTATCCTGGGACAAGTCTTTTGTAAGAGTTGATCCACTGGGAGGTGATGGAGGTGATTTCCTTTGAATGTTTTAAAATTCCGGCCATATAAGACTTGGCAATCTTTGAAAGATGGAATTCATCCTTCGGATCGAAGAAGACATTCGTGTCACCCTTGAAAAGGGACTGATGGGTGTGCATCCCGCTTCCGTTCTGTTTAAAAATGGGTTTGGGCATGAATGTGGCGTAGACACCGTGTCTCAATGCAACCTCCTTCACCACGAGGCGATAGGTCATGGCATTGTCTGCCATGCTCAGAGCCTCGGCATAACGGAGATCGATCTCATGCTGGCTCGGGGCTACCTCGTGATGGCTGTATTCCACCCTGATACCCATGGCTTCAAGTGTGAGAATGGTTTCACGCCGGAGTTCGGTTGCCACATCCAGAGGGGTGAGGTCAAAATATCCTCCTTTATCAAGAATCTGTGGCGCCCCATCACTGCTTTTAAAGTAGAAATATTCCAGTTCAGGCCCGACATATAAGGTATATCCAAGGTCATGCGCCTTCTTAAGAGTCTTTTTTAAGACGAATCTGGGGTCGCCTTTGTAGGGGGTTCCATCAGGTTCATAGACATCGGCAAACATCCGGGCTACTGCATTCTCTTTGGGTCGCCACGGGATGATCTGGAAGGTCTTTGGGTCAGGCTTAGCGATCATATCGCTTTCGTCGATTCGAGCATATCCCTGGATCGAGGAACCATCAAACCCCATGCCTTCCTCAAGGGCCCCTTCGAGTTCATGGATGGTGATCGAAAACCCCTTCAGAAATCCCAGAATGTCCGTAAACCAGAGTCGGATAAATTTGACATCATTCTCCTTCGCCATCTTCAATACAGTTGCTTTGTCCATCTTCTCCTCCTTGTGTAGTTACGAATTAGGCGAATAATAACGAATTTACCGAATAAAACCTTCTATGTTTTGATTCGCGTAATTCGTTATTCATTCGTGGTATTCGTGCTTTATTAAAATAAAAAGGCGTCTCTCCGTTTTAAGAAAGACGCCCTTGTCATTCTAATACCCCATCGTATTAACGAAATATTAATAGCAAATAATATGCCATTGTTCGTAATCTACGCAGGCAAGTTAATATGTTGTAACCTTTTGTAATCACATAGGATTATTTTAGTAAGAAAGAGATGAAACTCCTGGACAAAGATAGAGGGTTAGGTGGAAATGATGAAAATTAATCAGGTTGGTTAAAAAAGGTGATCATCTGTTTTTGAAACAGAGAAATTTATTCATTATCCTCTTCGGAAACCAGCACCTCTTTTCTAATGTGATACCGCTCCATTTTGCTCCGGAGCGTGCCCCGATTGATTCCGAGAAGCGAAGCTGCCTGAACCTGGTTTCCGTTCGTCTTTTGAAGGGCACGAAGGATCAACCCTTTCTCAATGGCTGAAACCATATCCAGACCTTCCCGGTCCGGGGAGGTTTCCGTGAGTTCCATAAAGAGGGAATCGAGTAGGCCCTCGAATGTCTTTCCTTTCAGAACCTCTGCAGCCTCTCGTCTCTCTTCTACATCAAGAAGGAGTTGATCATCAAGAATCCATTCTCCCTGGCAGAGGAGCACGGCTCTTTTCAGAACATTTTCCAATTGTCTCACATTTCCTGGCCATCCGTAGGAGGTGATTTTTCCCATTGCCGATGGAGTGATCCCGGCGACCTTCCGCTTTAAATCACGATTGAATTTTTTTAAGAAGTAAGAGGTGAGGTTCGGGATATCCTCTTTTCTTTCCCTTAAAGGAGGAATCTTGATAGAGACCACATTGAGCCGGTAATAGAGGTCTTCACGAAATTCCCCCCTGACCATCGCCTCTTCAAGATCTTTATTCGTTGCCACGATAAATCGAATATCCACCCTGAGCGTTTCCCTTCCCCCAAGCCTTTCAAAAGTCTTTTCCTGAAGGATTCTGAGGAGTTTGGCCTGAGTGGAGAGAGACATGTCACCGATTTCATCCAGAAAAATGGTCCCTCCCTGACATTGTTCCAGTTTTCCGATGCGCCTGGAGATGGCACCGGTAAAAGCTCCTTTTTCATGGCCGAAGAGTTCACTTTCGAGAAGGGTATCCGGGATGGCAGCACAATTGACCGGAAGAAACGGGTAGCTCGAACGGAGGCTGTAGTGATAGATTGCACGTGCCACTAATTCCTTTCCCGTTCCACTCTCGCCTCTGAGGAGGACAGTGACATCGCTGGGAGCCACCTGTCCGATCACCTTATAGATCTCCTGCATCTTGGGAGCGGAACCGATGATCTGTTCTTCCTCTTTTTGTTGATCCGGTTCGGATGCATAGGAGACTTCTTCCTTCATCAGTTTCCGCAATGCGATCGCCTTTTGCACCAACTCTTTCATCTGTGGAATCGGGAAAGGTTTGAGGATGTAATCGAAAGCCCCAAATTTCATCGCCTCGATCGCCGTCTCTGTAGTGCCATAGGCGGTCATCAGAATGATGAGGGACTTCGGGTCAAGGAACTTCATCTCCTTCAACACATCGATTCCGTTCCGGCCAGGCATCTTGATATCCATGATGATCAGATCAGGGGAAGATTCTTTCATGCGCGATAGGGCTTCTTCTCCATTCTGGGCAGTGAGGATGGAAAAATGATCTTCCAGCATCCTTTTCAGAGAGTAGCGGATCGATTTATCATCGTCAACAATGAGGATCGTCTGCATGTTTGCCCCTTTCAATACGATGAACAGATGATGGTTCATCGGTCATCATGAAATAGGTAACCAAACTGTAAAAAGCGTTCCCTTTTCAGGGATGCTATTCACCTCAATCTTTCCATGATGCTGGTCAATGATGCGATGGGTGATGGAGAGGCCAAGGCCCATTCCCCCCTCTTTTGTGGAGAAGAAGGGGTCGAACAGTTTATCCATGTCTTCTGAAGAGATTCCTATTCCGGAGTCCTGGACGGATAGACAAACCCATTGGCCATCTTCGGAATTCCGACCTGAAAGGATCAGATGACCTCCTTTCGGCATGGCCTGGATGGCATTGAGCAGAAGATTGAGCATGGCCTGTTTCATCTGCTCACGGTCGATCAGGATCATAGGAAGGGCTTGGAACTCCTTTTCAACCATGATGCGTTGCCTTTCTATCTGAGGCCTGAGCAATTGAAGGATCTCCTCAAAAATAGAGAGGGGATCTGTTTTTTCAAGGAATGGAGAAGCGGGTTTTGCGAATCGAAGAAACTGGCTGACGATCTCATCCATGCGATAGATTTCCTCTTCGATCACTTTCAGGTCTTCCTGCTGTGAATGTTCAGAGGGCAATTTCTCCCTCATCGAATGAATGAGGATGTTGATGCTGGTCAGAGGATTTCGGATTTCATGGGCAATGCCTGCGGCCAGTTGACCCAGGGCTGCCAGTTTTTCAGACCGAATCAACTGAGCCTCTGTTTTTCTGAGGTCCGCAGTTGTCTTTTCAATCTTCTCCTCCATCTGCTGGCTGAAATTCTTGAGCTCCTGATACATGGAGGCATTTTGAATGGCCAATCCTGCCTGTTGAGCAAAAGTCATCACCGAATCGAGCGTTTCCTGTGTCAGCCTTCTTCCGGGTTCGATATGGTCTGCGGCAATCACCCCGAGAACTTTTTCTTTTGTGAAGAGAGGAATGACCACGAGGGAGTGAAGATTGAATTTCTCTTTTAAAACAGGGTTGACCCTTTGGTCATTCCTGGCATCGGGAATGAAATAGGGTTTCTTTTCAATCACAGACCTCGATACCACACTGCTTTCGAGGGTAAGAGGGAGTTCAATCCCTTTGATCTTCTCCACATCCACTCCCACAGCCATCTTGCATTCAAGGACATTTCTCTTTTCGTTGATCAGATAGAGTCGTGCCCGATCAAATCCGATGTTCTTGATCACCCCTTCCAGCACCAGCCTCAGGATTTCATCGATATCGAGGGTTTCCATGAGGCCGGAGTTTTCGATGCAGATGGCAGCCTGATTGGCCACGGTTGAGAGCATCTCCTCTTCCGACTTCGAAAAGGTTCGAGGGGAGGACGAATAACAGTTGATCACCCCGATCACCTTCTCCTTGATGCACATTGGCACGCTGAGCATGGAGACCAATCCTTCCCTCTTTGCTAACTCTTTCTCCTTATAGAGAGGGTCTTGAAGGACATTGGCAATGGCCATGGGTTTATTATGAAGGGCGACATGACCGACCACTCCCTCTCCAAGAGCCAGGCTTCTCTCCCTGAGGTATTCTTCGCTGATGGACTGGGTGGCTTTTAATTTCAACCTCTGATCTCTTTCATCGAGGATCCAGAGAGAACAGATCTTCGAGTCCATCACATTAGCGGTCACCGTCACGATCAGACGAAGGACATCCTCGAGATAGAGACCCGAAGCGATGGCTTTACTGATCTCAAGCAAAGCATTGATCTCTTTCGCATCGGGAATTGAATTTTTTTTATTCAATCCAATTGATCCCATTCTACTGTTGACCCGCTGGGCCAGTGGCTACCGATGGAGCCCCACGGGCAAAGCTCGTAGTATCTCCATAAAGATACCCTCCTACGCCAAGGCTTCGGAGGGTTATCCGCCTTCAGCGAAATCCGCCGAAGCAGTAATTTATAAACCCATAACTTACTTTGGCAATTATGCGCATTCATCCATCCCGCTGAGCGGGGTGGTCTTCTGCGTAGGCGGATAAAAAAAGGCGTCAATAAACCTTGACGCCCTCGTCCCCAATACAGCTTCGTATTTTTAATATTTCTAATATAGATTCCTATTTAAGTCAAGAAAAGAATTTCGGAAAAGAATTTCGGAGGATTGGATAAATCCATTTGTTATAAACAGGGAATCTTTTGGAAATTCCATTTTGGTATTGATTATCTAAAAAAATAACCCTAATGATTTAACGTTGGACGTCTACGAACCTAAAGAAGAAACCTGACTCAGCCGTTGAGAGGGTAATCTGCTTATAAATTTCTACTATCTAATGGAAATTCGGATCTGTAAATTTCTTTCTGAAATATTTACTTCAAAATATTTTTTAAATGGTGTATATTACAATGCGTTGATGGGTACAACTGACAGAAGCATAAAGCCAATAAGCAAATGAAAAGGAAGAATATACCCAAGCAAACTGTTTATATTGAGACAACTGTGTTAAGCTATTTAACCTCAAGGCCGAGTCGAGATCTGCTTGTGGCTGCACACCAACAGGTAACAACAGAATGGTGGGAGAATTGGTTACCACTATTTGAACCATTCATTTCATCTCTTGTGATCGAAGAAATATCACGAGGGGATGAAGCTGCGGCGAGATTGCGCATCGAGAAGATAGCTAAGTTCCCGATACTGGAAATTACGAATGGGGTGCGGCGATTGGCTGACACCTATTTTGGAGCTATACAGATCCCTGAAAAAGCCAGAGGGGATACCTATCACTTTGCCCTGGCAGCTTTTCACGGCATGGACTTCTTAGTAACGTGGAATTTTGGTCATATCCTCAACCCTCGGGTTCGGACGGTTGTCCAGACTATAAATACAGTTCAAGGGATTAGCACACCCATCGTATGTACTCCCGAGGAACTTATGGAGGTTGAAGATGAAGACTGATCCAATCGTAAAGGAAGTGCGTCGAATACGAAAACAGATTGAGAACGAGGCTAAGCGAGATCCTGAATTATTTTACCAACACCTGAAAAAAATGCAGAAACCCTTTTCGGAACAAATTGTTTGTCGCCAGCCAAAACCTCTTGTGGTTTTTAAGAAGAAAAAAGTGGCCTAATGTACTAGATGCGCACCTCTCATGAAGTGAGCTTCTGGAGAATGGTCTTTTGGAGGAGGTCTATTTTATGTGCTTCCTCGATCTTCTCTCCCCATGTATCTTGCACATAGAAAACATCGACGATGCGATTGCCCAGGGTGGATATCCTTGCGAAATAGATGTTGCATCCGTGATCAGTCAATGCCTGCGTCATTTCAAAAAGGATTCCCAGGCGATCCTCGCCTGTGATTTCGATGATCGTAAAAAAATCGGAATCCTGATTATTGATCTTTACCTCCGTAACCACTTTCGGGAGCACTTTCCGGTGGGTCCATTTCGATTCATTTCTCTGTGTGAGGAGGTTTTTCAGGGTAGCTTTTCCCTCCAGGATTTCTGTGAGGTCCTTTTTGAATTGATCAAGGCGTTGCTCAATCTCTCCTGTGGCATCTTCCACTTCAAAGGTGTCGAGGGCGACCCCATTTCCCCAGGTATGAATTTGGGCCTGAAGGATATTGAGACGATTTAAAAAGAGAGAGCCTGTGATCTTCGAAAAAAGGCCATACCTGTCCTTAGTGCAAAGGGTGACTTTGGCCTGCCTGTTTTCTTCAATGAACCATTTCATCTGAACGGTTTTTTCTCCCAGGGAACGAGCCATTACGATATGCTCAACGATCTCCGTTTGAGAAAAACTGGAAAGGTATCTGGAAGGGAGATCTTCTGAGTATTCGGCTGTGAGTTCCGGAGGTAAGGACACCAAAGGAGGAGGGCCCTTCTCTTTGTCGAAGAAGCGGGAAGCCTTGAGAAAGAGCTCCATGAGAAGAGAATGTTTCCAGGGAGTCCACGCCTCCGGTCCGACCGCCTTGATATCGGCGAACGTCAGGAGATAGAGCATGTTCAGTTGATTCTGGTCTTTTATAACATTGACGAAGCGTTCAATGGCTTGTTCATCGAGTAGGTCTCTCCGGGATGCTGTCTCGATCATAAAGAGGTGGTTCCTGACTAAAAAATAGAGCAGTATGTTTTCCTCGGCAGAAAGTCCCAAGCGACTGCCTATGGTCTTGACTATTTCAGCGCCGATGATCGAGTGATCTCCCTCTTTTCCTTTACCGATATCATGGAGCAGTCCCGCAAGAAGAAGAATATCAAGCGAAACGGTTTCTCTGATCACGGAGGTGAGAAGAGGGTATTCTTTCTCATATCTTCCCGTTCTTAACTTAACCAGTTCCTCCACGGCGAAGAGGGAGTGGATATCGGTTGGATGGACATGATAGAGATCGTAGTGAACCTTTCCTTCAATGGATGAAAACTCAGGGATGTATCTGGAGAGGAAGCCTAAGGCATGCATCTTTTTTAGAATAAGGTCCACACCCTCTCCCCTTTGCAATAGGCTGAGAAAGGAGCGGTTCACTGTTTCAGAGCGGTAAAAAGACTCATTGATAAAAGGGAGCATCTCGATCACTGTCTCTTCGGTACGATCATCCATCTCCATTCGATAATTCTGGCAGTAATCGAAGAGAACCATCAGCCGGGAGGGATCTTTTTTGAAGGCAAGAGGATCAAGAAGGGTGATCTCTCCATCCCTGACACCAAATTGGTTATTGATTTTTCTGCGTCTCAAAAAGAAGAAGACTTTTTTGAAGAGAGAAGGTTCGGCAGCGACCCTGTCCAGAAGGTTAGTGGAAAAGTTCTGGATACTCTGGGAAGAGAGGTGGTACTCCCGCATCATCAATTCTATCCCTTCAGCGCCTGAAGGGAACCCGAGCAGAGGAGCGATCTTCTCCTGCAATTCGAAGGTCAGATCGTCCTGTCTCCTTTCATTTAAGAGATGGGCTTGGTTTCTAAGAGTCCACTGGAATTCGATATTCCGTTCAAGCATTCTCGAATGGTCTGGCGATAGAATGGAATCCCAGCGATCGGTCTTATATTTTGCCCGGATCGCCCACCGGCCAATCTGGAAATCCCTCAACCCTCCTTTTCCTTCCTTCAGGTTAGGCTCAAGGACATAGGCAGGGTCTTCATATTTTTGATGGCGAACATAGAGATCTTTTCTCAATTCGCCTGCAAACTTATGGATGTTTTGATAGAGAACCTTTTTTGAGAAATCTTCGTACAGGGTTCGAAATATTTCATAATCTCCGTCGAGATAGCGGGCATCGATGAGGCCTGTTTTGACATACAGATCCGACTGGGCCATTCTGAGACATTCGGGAATGAACCTTGCACTACAACTGATTTCTAATCCAAGGTCCCAGAGAGGGTAGAGGATGTTTTCAATGAAAGGGGATAGGTTGTCCTGGTCACGGTTCGAGTGGAGCAGGAGGAGATCGATGTCGGAATAGGGCGCTAATTCGGCTCTCCCATAGCCGCCGACAGCGACAAGACAGATAGAGGAGAGAGAGGAATGGGCGTGGGCCTTTCGGAAGCCATCCCTGACCAGGTGATCGATCATGTCAGAGTATTGACGAAGCAGTTCTCTGGGAGAGAAGGGAACCGGTCCTCTCTGGGCCATGCGGCTCTTCATCTCCTTCAGCCCATCCCGGGTAAATTCTTTATTAAATTGCATCCTTCCCGCGCTCCCCTGTTCGGATCCGGATCACCTCTTCCACGGGAGAGAGAAAGATTTTGCCGTCGCCAATCTTTCCGGTTTTCGCAGACCGCTCAATGGTTTCAAGGACAGGCGTCACCAATTCGTCTGAGACGATAATCTCAATCTTAGACTTTGGGACGAAATCGATTTTGTATTCAGCGCCCCGGTAGACTTCGGTATGGCCCTTCTGCCTTCCAAATCCCTTGACCTCGGTCACGGTCATCCCCTGAACACCAATCTTGGTTAAGGCATTTTTTACCTCGTCTACTTTAAAAGGCTTGACAATCGCTTCAATCTTTTTCATTCCATTCCTCCATAATAGTTCGGAGTTGTTAGTTCGGAGTTCGGAGGAAAAAAATTTAAGCTCCGAACTCTGAACTCCGAACTCTTTACTATAAATTAAAAACTATATCCAGACTCACCATGCTGACTTAAATCCAGACCATTGACTTCGTGTTCTTCGCTCACCCTCAGGCCCATGGTCCAGTCGAGAATCTTGAGCAGAATAAGGGTTACGACAAAAGAATATATCCATGCGACTAACACTGTCAATGCCTGTATTCCCAACAGGGAGGGGTTGCCAAAGAAGAGGCCGTCGTTTCCAGCCGAATTAATGGCCTTCGAGGCAAAGAGTCCGGTAGCCAGTGCACCCCATGTTCCACCCACTCCATGAACTCCTACGACATCAAGCGAATCGTCGTATCGGAGTTTAGTTTTGAGATTGATCGCAACATAGCATAAAATGCCAGCGACCAGTCCGATAAGGATGGCTGACAGAGGTCCCACAAAGCCGGAAGCCGGAGTGATGGCGACCAATCCGGCGACTGCACCTGAGGCTACGCCCAAGACCGTCGGATTGCCTCTATATTTCCACTCGGCAATCATCCATGAAAGGGCGGCTGCCGCGGTGGAGATGTGAGTTACGACGAATGCGGAAGTCGCAAGGGAGCCGGATGCGATCGCACTTCCGCCATTAAATCCGAACCAGCCAAACCAGAGAAGTGCCGCGCCGAGAAGGGTCATGGTCAGATTGTGAGGAGGCATTGGCTCTTCCATATAGCCTTTTCTTTTTCCAACGACGAGAGTTGCTACCAGCGCAGCCATTCCTGAGCTGATGTGAACGACCAGGCCTCCGGCAAAGTCAAGGGCGCCGAGGTTTCGGATCCAGCCTCCTACCCCCCAGACCCAGTGTGCCAGAGGATCATAGACAAAGGTTGCCCAGAGGACGAGAAAGACGAGGTAGGTTTTGAATTTGAACCTCTCAGCAAAGGCACCCGTGATCAGAGCAGGCGTAATAACCGCAAACATCATCTGAAAAATCATGAAGGCCTGATGTGGGACTGTTGGGGAATATTCCGGATGCGGATCGAGTCCAACTCCCCTCAGCCCGATCCAGCCGAGGCTCCCGATTATTCCACCGATATCCGGGCCGAAGGCAAGGCTATATCCATAGAGGACCCACTGGATCGTAATCACGCCCAGGGCAATAAAACTCTGCATGATTGTTCCAAGGACATTCTTCTGCCTGACCATGCCACCATAGAAAAGGGCCAGACCAGGCGTCATCAGCATCACCAGGGCCGAAGAAATCAAAAGCCAGGTGGTATCGCCTGAATCCACTTTGGGGGGAGAAGGGGCTGTTTCAGCCCACGCCGTGGTTGCGATCAAACCTCCGAGAACGATCAATAGAAATAAATATCTTTTCATTGCATCCCTCCTGCAGAATCTGTTTCAAGTCTTAAATGGGTCCATGAGCCTCAAAAAAAGTTCTAAAAAAGTTCATTCCCCTTTGCTTATAGCTTTCGATCTTCCTCTCTGTTTGAATTAAAATCTGGGGTTTTTTATCCCCATCCTCATCAGCTTCCAACCAGTCACGGATCATCTCTTTGGTCACTTCGAGATGAAACTGAAGGCCGTAAGCAGCCTCTCCATACCGGAAGGCTTGGTGAGACACGGGGCTGGATGTAGCGATCAATTGACCTCCTCTTGGAATTTCAAAAGTATCCTCATGCCACTGGAACACAGGAAATTTTTTGGGAAGATTGGAGAAGAGAGGGTCCTGAGAACCTACCCTGGTCAACGAGACCTCATACCATCCGATCTCTTTCACAGGGGCTTTAAAAACTTTTGCACCCAAGGCTTTGGCGATCAACTGGGCTCCCAGACATATTCCCAGGATAGCTCTCCCCCTTTGAATCGCTTCTTTAATAAAAATGTCTTCGTTTCTAAGGAAAGGATATTGGTCTTCCTCATAGACATTCATCGGCCCTCCCAGGATGACGATATGTGAAAAACCCTCAGGCTTGGGAAGGGGAGTGTTGAGATAGAGTTCGATCATCTGATAGGGGATTTTCCCCTGCACAAGAAGGTCTCCAATCAATCCAGGTCCTTCAATCTCCGCATGTTTGATGATTAAAACATTCATGCAGTATAGAGAGCAATCCTTGTGCCAGACCTTGATGGGAAAGGGTAAAAGCTGATTTAACAAAAAATATTGGATAGTTACCGGAAAAGAGATCCTGGAATGTTGTTACGTTGCAATCATGTCTTAAGGAATTCTTTGTTGAAGTTTAGGCAGTCTGTTGAAAATCAAACAGACGAGCCTGCGGTTTTTTTTTGACTTAAGTCAAAGAAAATCTCACATGGATATGCTTTCATGATAGAAAGGAAGTATTTTTTGTGAGGGACCATTTTTAAATTAGGGGGGCTACATGGTCAAAAACTAAGAATCATATTAATTCTTAACGCACCTTTCATGGGTGCTTTGAGTTTCTTAATCCTTCTATGGCGAGGTGAAACGTGTCATTCGAGGTTATTCAAAAGGCTCTTACCATCGCCGCTCCACTCGCTATTATTGTCGGCGTCGTCATCGCTCTTCTTCAGCTACGCAACCAGAACCGCCTCCGCCAGATTGATACCGTCATGTCACCACATGGAAATATGACGCCTATGAGGACTTCAAGATGGCGGCTACCGAAGATGACCACATCTCTCTCATGGTCGTAAGCGTATTCTTCGAGAACATGGGCCTCCTCTATAAGCGCCGACTCGCCCCTCTCGATCTTCTTGACGACCTTCTCTCTGGTCCAATCATCACTTCCTGGAAAAAGGTTGAATCGATTTGGATCGGACTGCGGATTGAATATGGTCAACCTCAATGGGTCGAGTGGTTTGAGTTGCTCAACAACGCCATTATCGAGCGCCTCGCACGGCTTGAAGAAAACAATCAATACGCCAGCCTAAGGTCCCAATAACAACTTAAAGAAAGGAGGAAATCAATGACCACACAGCAAGCCCTTCCCAGAATTTCACTTCATGAGCTACGACAGGAGATCAGCAAAGAATACACTCATGTCGCCCTCACCCCTGACAAGGGTTACCATTTCCATACTGGACGCCGTGCCGCGAAGATATTGGGGTATGATGAGAGCCTGTTTGCCGGCCTCCCTGAAAGTAACATTGCTTCTTTCGCCGGTACAGGCAACCCCTTCTCTGTCGGTCCCATCCATCCGGGCGAGACGGTCGTGGATGCTGGCTCCGGTGCAGGCTTCGATTCCCTCATCGCCTCTCGTTTGGTTGGCCCCTCCGGTCGGGTCATCGGGTTTGACATGACTCCAGAGATGCTGAAGAAAGCACGCGCCGGCGCGAAGGCGATGGGTGCGACCAATGTCGAGTTCCGAGAGGGATTGATCGAATCTCTGCCCCTGCCAGACCACTTTGCAGACGTGGTGATCAGCAACGGCGTCCTAAACCTTGCCGTTGATAAAATCGCGATGCTTCGCGAGTGGTTTCGCATCCTCAAGCCAGGCGGTCGATTGCAAATAGGCGATATTCTCGTCGAGCGCCCTGTGCCTGCTGATGCGATGGAGGACATCTCGTTATGGACGGGCTGAATTGCGGGCGCTCTGCTGGAAGCAGAGCTGATCAGCGCCGTGAAGTCTGCTGGTTTTTCAGAAGTCAAGATTGTCCACAAGTACCCTGATCTGTTTGTGGGAGTGCCTGACCCATCGAGTGCACTCGATTTTGGTACTCAAGGGATCTCTTTTCATGGACGCAAGTAGCATCCTTGCTGAATCATTGTAAGTCGATTGAGGTTGATGATATGGGCGAAAAGGCAATAGACAATGAGAGTCCCTTTCTAGAGAGGCAGCCACACGTGATAAAAGCGTATGCCATTCAGCTCGGGAGAGCTGCCCAGCGTATCAGAGCAGAGCAAACTCTTACTAAGACTCTTGGACAATCTCAGAGGTCTCAAGAGGAGATATCGGGGTTGATGAGCAGGGCGAAGGCTGTCTTGGTGCAAAACGATTTTAAAGAGGCAACCCAAACCCTATTCGATTCTTGCAAGAACCTGCTTGGAGCCAAAATAGGATACGTTGCTCTTTTGAATAAGAAGGGCACAGAAAATGGAGTCTTTTTTCTGGACTCGGAGGGATTGCCTTACCCGGTCGATTGCAACCTTGCCATGCCTATTCGGGTGTTGTGTGACACGGTGTTCCATACGAGGCGGGCCGTTTTTCAGAATGATTTCTCGAATGGCGGTCGTATGAGATTGATGCCGGAAGGACCTTTGCCGCTTTTTAATGTTCTGTTTGCTCCAATGATTGTCAATGGGGAGGGGATAGGTTTGCTTGGCTTTGCAAACAAACCAGGGGGATTCACCGAAGACGACGCACACATGGCTTCCGGATTCGGTAAAATCATGGCGATCATCCTCACCAACAAGAGGATGGAAGAGGAACGGGAATCTTTGCTCGAATACCTGGAGCAGCGGGGCCATGAGCGCACTGTCGAACTCCAGAGAGCCAACGAGCAACTGAAGAAGGAGATCGAGCGAAGCAGGCAGACCGAAAAGATCCTGCAACTGGAACGTAATAAACTGAAGGGCATCCTGGAATCCCTGAATGACGGCGTCTATATCACCAATCAAAATCGTGACATACAGTACATTAACCCCGTCATCGAAAAGGAACATGGCCCGGTCAATGGACGCAAGTGCCATGCCTATTTTCATGATCTCCCGACACCCTGTACCTGGTGCAAGATTCAAGAGGTATTTGCCGGAAAGTCTGTCCAGTGGGAATGGGATTCGCCACAAACCGGCAAGACCTATGATGCTTTTAGCACGCCGATCCTCAACGAACGCGGGGATGTTATGAAGATGGAGATTCTCCACGACATCACCGAACATAAGAGCGTGGAGGAATCCCTGCGCAATGCTCTTTCTGAGATCAAGACATTAAAAGACCAACTGGAGACTGAGAATCTTTACTTCCGGCAAGAAGTTAAGTTGAAATACCAGTTCGGCCATATCATCGGTCAAAGCAATGCCTTCAAATACGTCCTTCATCGGGCGGAGCAGGTCGCTCCGACGAACACGACGGTCCTCATCCTCGGCGAGACCGGTACGGGAAAGGAGTTGATCGCTTCCGCCATCCATCAGATGAGCCCTCGTAAGGACCGGCCGCTGGTCACCGTAAACTGCGCAGCCCTGCCGGCCAATTTAATTGAAAGCGAGCTGTTCGGCCGGGAGAAGGGGGCATTTACCGGAGCTGATACCCGGCAGGTGGGGCGGTTCGAGGTGGCCAATGGTTCGACCCTTTGCCTCGACGAGATAGGAGAATTACCACTGGAAGTCCAGGCCAAGTTGCTCCGGGTGATCCAGCACAATGCGTTTGAACGTCTGGGTTCCTCCCATACGGTCAGAGTGGACGTGCGAATTATAGCAACGACCAATCGAAACCTTGAAGAAGAGGTTCGAAAGGGTCGTTTTCGACAAGACCTGTACTATCGGCTCAACACCTTTCCCATTACGGTGCCCCCGCTCAGGCAGCGGAAAGAGGACATCCCGCTGCTGGTTCAGACCTTCATCGAGAGACTTTCCAAAGGACTGGGCAAACAGATCACATCAATTCAGAAGGAAACGATGAAGGCACTCCAGGATTACTCGTGGCCCGGAAACATCCGGGAACTTGAGAATGTCATCGAGCGGGCTGTGATCCTGTCCTCCGGGCCGCTATTAAAGCTATCGGATAAACTGGAAAATACCTCTCCCCTATTACCATCCACGCTGAGGACCCTTGCGGAGACGGAACGAGACCAGATTCTTAAGACTCTTTCTGAAACCCGGTGGCGCATCAATGGGCTAAAGGGAGCCGCGGAAATTCTGGACCTCCACCCAAGCACCCTGAGAGCAAGGATGCAGAAACTCAGAATATGCCGTCCTGAAGTGAAGCTTCCAGAGTAAACGATCCTCCTTTCTCGCAACACAAATCTCAATATGTTGAGACTTCACCAAATATTGAGAGCCAGGCCACAATCTTACGCCCTTCATCCACTTTCCCCTTCATCTCTACCCTTTTGTATTTTAAGCCATTATTCGAAACTTTTATATTCTCCCTATTCTTGGCAACTCTTTTGCTTAAGGCCGTCTATGACGTCACTTACGATTCGGATGAATGTGATTCCGGAGAAACGGCTGGAGCTCTTACAATCGATTACCTCCCTGATGGGTTCAATCAGAAAAGAGACGGGCTGCCGTTGCTGTGACTTTTACCAGAGTGTCGAAGATGAAAATGAGTTCTTTCTTTTAGAAGAGTGGGAAACCGTCGAGGCTATTTCCAAACACCTCCAATCAGATGTGTTTAAGGTGTTGCTCGGGGCGATGATCCTTCTCAAGAAGCCCCATGAGATAAGATTCTATAAGAATCTATCGAAGGTTGAAGCAGCTTACCTGGCCGAAGACTTATTAACTTTGTAAAAAAACCAAGAGGGAAATGGATCTTAAAACAAAGGATGAGGTAAGTTGAAAAAACACAAACGAGATTCCGAATTGACTAATAAAAAACCATTAAGCCGTAACCAAGCTAAGTAAAACATTGGGCTGCGAGCAAATCACAAAGGAGGAAAGGATGATGAGTAAGAAGAGAAGATCGATTTTAGCAGGAAAACTTATTGCGGTTCTGACTGTCACTCTGTTTCTGCCGGTGATGCTGAACGCCGGAGATCTTAATCCCCCGCCGGGGGCGCCTGCCCCAACCATGAAGACGCTGGATCAAATCCCGCCGACTTGGAGCCAGAAGATCAATCAGGGACGTTTTGTGGAAACTTTTGCTGGTACTGCAGTACTGGACAAAGAAACTGGGCTCGTGTGGGAGAGGTATCCGATAACATCAACTATGACTTGGAATGAGGCTAATATCCGTTGCATTATTCTTAATAAGGGGGGCCGGAAAGGGTGGCACCTCCCAACAGTTCAACAATTAGCGAGCCTTATAGAACCACTAAATAATAATCCGGCTCTTCCTAACGATCACCCCTTTTCTATGGTATTTGACCGATATTGGACTTCCACTGCCATCTATAGTCCAGACATTAAATGGACTGTAAGTTTATACGATGGCAATATTTTAAACTATTCGACAATTGGTTGGTCATTCCACGTTCTATGCGTGCGCGGTGGACAGACTAATGATTATGCTGATTGATTTGATCATTCGGCTGGAATAGCAGAGGCCAATTAACAAACATGAATATTCATGAAAGGCGGTGGATATATGGGATATAGACGAGCAGGTTTTATCATGATTGCCATGGTGTTTTTTGCCTTTTCCTCTCTGGCATCTGGCGGAAACATAGATCCCGACAATGACGGCTCGCAATACTGTTATGGCGAGAACATCGGCTGGATCAATCTTCAGCCGTCCCAGGGCCCGGGCATTACCGTGACTGATACAGTGGTGAGCGGTATGGCCTGGGGTGAAAACGTCGGCTGGATCAACTTCAGCCCGTCAAACGGAGGGGTCTTGAATGACGGCATTGGCAATCTCTCCGGATATGCCTGGGGAGAGAATGTGGGATGGATCAGATTCGATCCCGCAGGGGCCGGGGTTATCATAAACCCGGTCACAGGGGCGTTCAGCGGCAAAGCCTGGGGAGAAAATATCGGATGGATCAATTGCGGACCGTTTTCTGGTGCGGCAAAGACCTCCTGGAAAGAAGGCATAACCCTGATGGTTGCCCCCTCCGGTGCGACTACTGGTATAGTTACGATTACAAGCGATACGGGCAACATCAACTGCACCTGGGATGGCGGTGCCCAGGGCGGGGTGTGTACCTCCGGTCCGATCAATACCGGGACTCAGGTGACCTTAACCGCAGGGCTCCCGGCAGGGACAGTCATATTATGGGGTTCTGGTTGTAATGTTGCAACAGCAATCCAATGCACCATAACCAGTTTGACCTCCAATACAACCATCTCTCCTGTCACATCCATATTGACTTATACCCTTAGCTATACGGCAGGAGCTAACGGCTCTATCTCCGGAACAAGCCCTCAGACAGTAAATCACGGCGCAAATGGCTCAGCCGTTACAGCAGTGCCTCATATCGGCTATCACTTCGTGAACTGGAGTGACGGATCAACGGCCAACCCGCGCCAGGATTTGAATGTGACGACCAATATCAGCGTAACGGCCAACTTTGCGATCAACACCTATACCGTAACACCTTCAACCGGGCCCAACGGCAGTATCAGTCCCAATACCCCCCAGACCGTCAATCATGGGAATACCATCATCTTTACGGTTACCCCTGATCCAGGCTATGTGGCATCCGTAGGAGGCACCTGCGGTGGCTCGATTTCAGGCAATACCTATACCACCAATGCCATAACCACCAACTGCACGGTTATAGCAACCTTTACAGATGCGATGGGACCTGTCGTCACTTCCTTACAAAGCAACCCCAACCCGGCAGCCATTAACACACCTGTAACCGTTACAGCAACCCTGGATGATTCACAAACCGGAAACTCTCCGATCAAAAGCGCCGAATACCGTATTGACGGAGGAAGTTATACACCGATGGCTGCACAGGACGGAGTTTTTAACAGCCCAGTTGAAAATGTAACCGCAAACATCATAGGTTTCGGCGTCCCGGGTGTTTATGAAATATGTGTGAGGGGTAGGGACGTGTTTGAAAATATCACAGCATCGGATGACTGTCTGTTACTGCCAGTTTATGATCCAGAGGGTGGTTTTGTCACCGGCGGCGGATGGATTGTCTCGCCAGTAGGGGCCTATGCAATCAATCCGACACTCACCGGAAAGGCTACCTTTGGCTTTGTCTCCAAGTACAAGAAGGGAGCAACCGTTCCCACCGGAGTCACGGAGTTTCAGTTTAAGGTGGCTGATCTGAATTTCCATTCCAACATGTATGAGTGGCTGGTGGTGGCGGGAGCCAAGGCGCAGTATAAAGGGACCGGAACGATCAATGGTCAGGGGCCGTATAAATTCATGATCACGGCGGTTGACGCTGATATTAGTAAGGCAGATGCGTTCAACATCGACAGGTTCCGGATCAAGATCTGGTCTGAAGACAGCGCCGGCAATGAGACGGTGATCTATGACAATGCTCTCGGCAGTGACAGCGATGCCGACCTGACCGAGATCGGCGGAGGCTCCATCGTTATCCATACTTCAAAAAAATAGTCGGTACATCGGAGGAGTAGCATAAAAAAGGGGGCGAAGGGTCCCCGGCTTCTTATCCTCCGTGTCTATACAATGTTAGACGGATTAATAAAAAGCCCTGAGGTTAGGTCCAGACCAAGATTATGGACAAATCACAACGAAGGAGGAAAGGATGATGAGTAAGAAGAGGAGGTCGATTTTATTGGGAAGACATATTGCGGTTCTGGCTGTCATGCTGTTCCTGCCGGGAATGCTGAATGCCGGGGATCTTAATCCTCCGGGGCCGCCTGCCCCAACCATGAAAACGCTGGACCAGATTCCGCCCTCCTGGAGTCATAAACTCCCGGCTTCGGAGCGGTTTGTGCTGGTCCTTGACGGTGAAGCAGTGTTGGACAAGGAGACCGGGCTGGTGTGGGAAAAAGTGCTCGGTGTAGTTCCTAAGAGTTGGGAGTCGGGTATAACTCAGTGTTTAACTCTTAGCAAGGGAGGCCGAAGAGGATGGCACCTTCCAACAGCGGAGCAACTGCTAAGCCTCGTGGATCCAACCACACCAAGTTTGGCTCTACCAGGCGTCCATCCCTTTGTCTATGTGAATGACACATCATATTATTGGTCCTCCACAACGTCATCAGTTGAGCCAGGGAAAGCGTGGTATGTAAAATTCAGGAATGATGTTTCATTAAATATCGGCACAGCCTGTAAAGGCCCTGAATGCTCGGCATTAGTTTGGTGCGTACGCGGTGGACAGAGTCATGATGCTTATTGATTCGGTCAATTGCAAAGGGCAAATGTGTATGGTCGGTTGACGCGATATCGGAAAGTATGGATATTCACTCAAGGAGGTAATCGTGTCTGAGAATCATATTCAACAATCCATTGAAGGGGTCATCAAGTATCTGTCGGAGCATCCTGGTGAGTGTCGCTATACGGACAAAGCTGCCACTGCCGTCGTTGAAGAAGGTCTTCGTTGTCGCGCCGAACAATCAAAAATGGGGGTCAGGGCGCAACAATCAACAGCTATACAGGAGCAAGCCTTAGGAATCGATCAACCACAGAGCGAGGGAATCTGATGAAGAAGAATTTTAATTCAGAAGAATACGGCATGGTGGTTTGTCCGTCCTGTGTCGGGAATGGGTTTATTCAACATCCAGATCGCCAATGCTGCCCGACATGCGGAGGATTCGGGTTTATTAGAAAGGAAGAGGAACAGGGGGTTAAGAGAGCCGAATCTTATACACAATAAGGAGGTAGATATTATGGCAAAAGAAAAAATTGTGCGTTGTCGGGAAGTTGGGTTTGACTGCGATGGGATCGTGCGGGCCCATACAGAGGAAGAGTTGCTAGCAAAAGTCGCCCAACACGCAAGAACAGTACATCATCTTACAGAGATTACCGATGAGGTTGTAAAAAAAGTTAAATCGGTAATTCGTGAGGAGTAGGGAAGTCAGTGCCACTCGAAAACCTTGAGGGAAGAGGGGGCGAAGGTAAGGAAGAGGTCTATTTTCATTTCAACATAGTCTCAAGGGCAGTGGCCTATGATGATCGTCGAATCGCTTAACGTCGGTCTTCCGAAAAAGGAGATTTTTCACGGGAAGGAAGTTCAGACAGGGATGTGCAAACAACCCGTATCTGGTCCTGTCTCGCTCGGGTTTCTCGGTTTTGAAGGCAATGGCGTTGCCGATACAAAGAGTCACGGAGGCCCTGACAAGGCTGTTTGTGTTTACAGCATTGATCATTATCCTTACTGGGAACAGGTTCTTGGTATATCCCTGCCTGCTGCTCCATTCGGAGAAAACCTCTCCATTTCGAATCTCCACGAGGATAATATCTGTATTGGTGATATTTTCCAAGTAGGGACGGCGCTTCTACAGGTGAGCCAGCCACGTCAACCCTGTAAAACACTTCTGGCACGCTACGGCAGGGACGATATGATCAAACTTATGGTCAAAACGGGATACACAGGATTTTATTTCAGGGTCCTAAAGGAGGGATCAGTGAAGAAGGGGGACGCCCTTATAGAGAAGAAGAAAGACTCCCAGGGCGTCACGATTTCCTTCGCAAACCGCATTTACCATCATGAGAGGAGGAATTTGGAGGCGATTGAAAAGGTGCTTGCTGTAGAGTCCCTTTCAGAATCGTGGCGCTATTCTTTTCTTGAATTGAGAGAGAAGTGTTTATAGAACCGTATGCTGAGATAAAATACTTTGGACGAGGGAGTTGACTAGGTTTCGGGCAAAAAAAAGGTTTTTATAATGTGTTAATGCAAGACTTGTTTCCATTCCTTTCGTTAAGAATACCGCATTTTTAAGTACAAATCATAAGCCCATCCTTTACAAGCAATGATTTTCCACTTTTAGTTGACAAATTGGGTCTATTTTCATAAATTTGTATTTAAATCAAACTTGAGAAACGCTTGGGGGTTTTTATGGAGTTGGAAAAATTTTTAGAGATCGCAAAGGGGATAGACAAGAAAAAGAAGGAAAAGAAAGAGGAGACAGAAAAACTCCAGAAATTCTTTGAACGGTTCCACCTTTTAAACCGGGCCTATCTGGATAAAGAAACCTTTGAAAGGGCCCAGGAATCGGTCTTTTCCATGGCAGAGGCTATTGCCAACACCATCCGCTACCTCGATGAGGAGATCGCCCGCCTGAGAAACAAAGGAAGGAAACAACCCTTCGAGAACGTAGCCTTGGGTGAGATGCAGAAGGTTCAGCATAGAAACGGGATGCTGATCAAGGAATATCTTTCGGATTTATCGAAATAGAATTTAAATATGGAGGAGGGATGGCTATGAAGAAATCTCTACTTATCGTCGTATCTCTGGTTATATTCGTTTTCATTTCTTCCATGGCGGGGGCCCAGACCAAGGAGGTGGTCATTGTTACCTCCTTTCCAAAGGAGCTTTTTGAGGCTTATAAAAAAGCGTTCGAAGTGAAATATCCCGGGGTTAAGGTCGTCATTCAGCAGAAACCGACCACACAGGGGGTAACCTATATCCGTGAGACAGCAGCAAAACCAGATACGGACCTCATGTGGGCCAGCGCCGTGGATGCCTTCCAGGTTTTAAAGACAGATAAGCTATTGGCCAAATATGACCTTACCAAAGAGATCGCATCAAGGATTCCCCCCAAGGTCGGGGCTTTTCCAGTCCATGACCCTGACGGGTTCTTCTTCGGGTTTGCGCTTTCCGGTTACGGGATGATGTGGAATAAACCCTATCTTCAGACCCACAAAGTGAAACCTCCGAAAGAATGGACTGATCTGGTTGACCCCAGCTACTTCGGTCACCTTTCGATTTCAGCGCCTTCGAGAAGTGGTACCACCCATCTCACGGTCGAATCCATCCTTCAGGCTTATGGTTGGGATAAAGGCTGGGCACTTCTGCTCAATATGGGCGGTAACATGGCTGTCGTAACAGAGAGAAGTTTCGGTGTGCCGGAAGGCGTCAACAACGGACAATATGGAATTGGGATTGTCATCGACTTTTTCGGACTCTCAGCCATAGCGAGCGGTTTCCCGGTTGATTTCGCCTATCCCTCTCTGACTCCGATTGTTCCAGCCAACGTAGGTATTGTAAAGGGAGGGCCGAACCCTGAGAATGCGAAAAGGTTTGTCAATTATCTTCTCAGTGAAGAAGGGCAGATGCTTCTTTTTAAACCGGAGATCGGAAGGCTTCCTGTCATCCCCGAACTCTATGTGAAAGCCCCTGGAGGATATCCGAATCCTTTTAAGATGAAACTGGGTGGTCTTGATTTCAACTCTGAACTCTCCTCTTTGAGGTATAGCATCGTCAATCCCCTCTTCGATCAGATCATCACCTTCAGGTTAAACGAATTGAAAGAGGCATGGGGCGCGATATATAAAGCGGAGAAGGCTATTGAGGAAGGGAAAAAGAAAGGGAAGGATGTAACAAAGGCGATTGGAATGGTTGCCGAGGCCCGGTCATTAGCAACTAAAGTGCCAGTGACCGAGGCTCAGGCCAAAGACAAGGAATTTAACAAGGCCTTTCTTCCCAAGGAGAAGACCGAGACCAGAGCAAAGCTGGAAACCCAGTGGGATGCCACTGCCAAGGCGAACTATTCAAAAGCCAAGGAACTTGCCACTAAGGCAATGGAGGCAATATAAAAAATTCCGATAACCAATTTTAACCCCTCCCTGCCTACCGGCAGGCAGGCACACCCCCCAGTCTAACGCCCCCATCCATCTTCCCCCTCTTAAGGTAAGAGGGGGAAGGGGGAGTTATAAGGGGAGGCTGGGTGGGGTTATTGGTTGGATGTTGGTGTTTGGAATTTCCGTAGATGGATGAAAATTATTGAAGACGATTAAGGATAAACTTAAAGATATAGATCTTTCCCAGTCTCTCATCTTTCTCATCCTTCTGGCATTCCTTTTCCTCTTCATCTTTTATCCGCTGATTCGTGTCCTTTATGTTGCCTTCACCGAGGGAGACCATCTCTCCCTCAGCCATTTCGTCAATTTTTTTGAAAGGGCACTCTTCAAAGAATCGTTCGTCAACAGCCTGATTGCCGGACTCATGGCTGTTTTCTTCGGAAGCCTGATCAGCCTGCCTTTAGCCTTCTTCACCATTAAATATGATTTCAAGGGGAAGACACTGATTCAGACCCTTGGGGTTCTTCCCCTTGTCCTTCCGCCGTATGTGGGTGCGGTCGCACTCCAGCTGGCCCTCGGCCGAAGCGGGGTCGCCAATCTCCTGCTCCTCGAATGGTTTGGCACTTCCATCCCTTTTATGGATGGATTAAGGGGAGTGATCATCGTTCAGACCCTCCACTACTTTCCCTTCATCTTCCTCAATGCCTCTGCCTCCCTGGCCAATGTGGATCCTTCGCTGGAAGAGATGGCCCAAAATATGGGTGCACACGGTTTCCGCCTTTTCAGAAAAGTGACTTTACCCTTGATGATGCCCGGGTTTATCGCTGGGGCCCTTCTTGTATTTATCAAGGTGATCGATGATCTGGCGACCCCCCTCATTCTGAATTATACAAAGATGCTTGCGCCGCAGGCTTACCTTCGAGTGACGACCATCGGAATAGAGGATAAGGCTGGATATGTGATCTGTGTGATCATGGTCATTCTTTCCTTCATCTCCCTCTGGGTCGCTATGAAATTTTTAAGCCGCTCTGAGTATGCTATGGTTCAGCGTGGAGGAGCGGGTACCCCGATCTCAAAAAAGATAAGGGGTTTAAAATTGGGTCTGGTTTGGACCTTCTCCATTTTTGTCCTGGGCATCAGCCTCATCCCCCATCTCGGGATCTTCATCCTTTCCTTTGCCAAAGTCTGGAGTTTCTCCATCCTCCCAAAATCCTATACCTTGGGCAACTATATAGAAATTTTTTACAGGACTCCCCACTTCGTCAAGAACACACTTCTTTATTGCCTGATGGCAGCGGGCATCGCCGTCTTTTTCGGTTCGGTGATCGCCTTTCTCCTGATCCGGGGGAAGATATGGGGGAAGGGGATTCTCGATGCGATCGCCATGATGCCCTTGGCCATTCCCGGAGTCGTTCTGGCGACAGGTTACCTGAGGGTCTTTCACGGGACCAATCTGCCCTTCCTTCATCAACCCCTGACCTCTCTCTGGATCATCTTGGTTATCGCCTATGCAGCAAGGAGGCTTCCTTATTCGTTGAGGTCTTGTTATGCTGCCATGCAGCAAATCCATATCACCCTGGAGGAGTCAGCCCAGAACCTGGGAGCGAACAGGCGACGAACCTTTTTTAAAATTACTTTCCCGTTGATGATCGGCGGGCTGGTCGCCGGAGGTCTGCTGGCTTTCATCACCTCCTCGGTGGAGTTATCTTCTACGATCATGCTCGTTCCCCGGATGGAACATGGCCCGCTTTCCTACGGGATTTACATCTACATGCAGAGTGCGGTCGGAAGAGGGCCGGGTGCGGCTCTCGGGGTAGTCGCCATATTGCTTGTTGCTATCGGTACCTATATCGTGAACAAAGTCTTTGCCGGAGGAAGTGGCACCGCCTTTAAGTTATAAAAAGATGGACGATGGACGAAGTAACCCCCCTCTATTCCCCCCTTAAGCTAAGGGGGGATGTAGGGGGGTTATTAGAGGAACGATAGACGATGGACGGAGATATCAGATGAGCAAAGCTACTGAGGTTAGGCTTGTTGCTTTAAGAAAAAGCTTTGGTGAGGTTGAAGCAGTGAAAGATGTCAACCTTACCATTGGAAGAGGGGACTTCTTCACCTTCCTCGGCCCAAGCGGATGTGGCAAGACGACAGTTCTTCGAATGATTGCAGGGTTTGCCATACCCGATCAAGGAAAGATTCTTTTCGATGAAAAAGTGGTGAATGATATCCCGCCCTGGAAAAGGGATGTCGGCATGGTTTTTCAAAATTATGCTCTCTGGCCTCATCTCACTGTTTTTGAAAATGTGGCTTTCGGATTGAAGGAACGAGACCTACCTAAATCAACGGTTCAGGAAAAGACGCTCAAAGCCCTCGGGATGGTCAATTTAAGCGGATTGGAAAAGAGAAGGCCTTCCGAACTTTCGGGTGGGCAACAGCAGCGGGTTGCCTTAGCCAGGACCCTGGTTATCGAGCCCAAACTCCTGCTGCTCGATGAGCCTCTGAGCAATCTGGATGCAAAATTGCGGATCCAGATGAGGCTTGAACTGGTCCGGATACAGAGAGATCTGGGCATCACCTCCATCTATGTCACCCATGACCAGGATGAGGCTTTGACCCTGTCCACAAGGATTGCCGTCATGTCCAAGGGCAGTGTGGTCCAGGTGGGCACTCCCAAGGATATCTATGAAAACCCGCAGAGCCAGGAGGTGGCTGATTTCGTGGGGACATCCAATTTCTTTAAGGCTCAGGTGGTTGAGGCAAAGGGAAATCAGATCCACCTCAAGACCGAAGAAGGAGTTTCGCTCGTTGTGGGGCGGCAGGAAGAGGTTTCCTTTAATCCCGGGTCGAGTCTCCTTCTCAATATCCGTCCCGAATCAATTCAAATCTCATATCCTAACGAAGTTTCCTCAGAGGGAAATCGAATCGATGGAAAAGTTAAAACATCGGCCTATCTCGGATCGTTGGTTCAATATGAAGTTGAAGTGGCTGACGAAAAGAAGATAAAGGTCAACGTTGTTAATCCAAGAAAGAAGGCCCTCTTCCACGAGGGTGCAGAAGTCTCCCTAATATTTTCATCAGAAGATGTTGTTCCCATCCCAATAAGGGAATGATTTTTGCTTCCTCAAATAGAATGGTGGATCACCGGCGGCTGTAAGCCATCTGGTGGATTGACTCGTTGGGCAGCATTTTTCATTTCAGTGCATTCGCCAACTCAACCAGTACTTGGTTGACTGTGTCGAGGCGCACCAAGCCATAGCGTGGGTATTCAATATCAAGGGTAACATAGAGGACGGAGGCAGTAATGAAGGCCAATAAGATGTGGTAGAAATACCCAGGCTGTCCGGAAATAGCTGCTCGATATCCTGTCAATCCGCCACAAGCAAGGGCGATCGTAAACAGCATGGCCCAAATGAGCAGAGGAGGATGTGTCTGTATGGCGACCGTGCGAGTAGTTACAATGTCAATCATCTCGTTAAGTGCAGGGAGGAGCAATATGCGTGCGGAATGATATTGAGGACCGGTGCTCGCGGCTACTGCGTGAGCCCAGATTTCTTTCTGAAGTGCGCTGGCTCTGGCAAGCTCGCTTCTTGCCGCCGAGGCGTCCGTGAGTTTTTCATATAAAGCAGCCCGGGAAACCGCATAGGCCCGGAATTTTTCGCGTAAAGGGGCCTGGGCAGAAACCGGTAACAGATCCAATCGGAGATATGCCGTTCCAATCGCATTTGCTTCTTGAACAATCAGCTGGCGCCGCGTATCGAAACGTGAATAGGCACCGGAAAACGTGAATGCAATCAACAGACCCAAAAGAGCAAAAACGGCGCTGATAATGACACCAGACACCTCCGACGGAGCGTACTCTTTTTGTAGTCGTCGGCGTCCGAATCGGTAACAGATGATTGAGAGCGATGACATCCCGAGGAATAGAGATATACATGCTATCTCAGCAATAAGTGTTCGGTTCATATCTATCCCTCACAGCACCAGTGAATCACGGGAATGAATTAGGTCCTGTGTGCCCAACAATGATTGAACTGCATAATGTGATTTGTAAAAATCCTACACATTCGACTCTTTTTTGTCAATTAAAATTCAAGAATATGAAACGATTAGGTGGTGCATAGGAATGGATAAATAATAAAGCGTTGAGAAATAGTTGAAAGGGCTTTTAAAAATCCTTTGGACTGGAGAAATGGCTGTTTTGTAGTCTACTCCAAAATAGCCTTGACTGTTTTGTAGTTTACTCCAAATCAAGGGGCTTCTGATAGGTCCATTGACTTCAATTCATCGGGGACAATGAAGATTGCACGTTTATCCTCAACAAGATTTCCAAAAAACAACTCAGCCCATTCCGATCCGGATTTGACCTGTGTTTTTCCCCTCAAATCATTTCTTCTTTCAATCAGTACGCCGATGAGATCTTCTTTTTCAAGGTCGCGATTCTTAAGAAAGACTTTGTAGGTAATCATCCGTTTCCCTCCTAAGATGAGATGAACCTATGAAGCTTCTTGCTGAACCTCTCTCCCCTTGTCAAGCGTTTCTTTCGTTGGTGGTTCTTTGCTCTCTGATATCTTTTTCGTTTTTTTATCTGTTTTAACCACCTGCAATTCATAGCCCAGGTGATCAAGGATTTTCACAACTGTATCAATCCGTGGATGGGTTCCTTTCTTCAGGGATCGGTAGAGACTGGCTCGGTCAACTTCCAACCCCTTTGCCACCCTCCTGACAGAAGACTCCTTGCGAATCAGTTCCCAAAGCGTTTTAACCAAATCTGCCATTGTGATTATTTCACCACATGTGTATAAAAAATTACATGAAATATATTTATCACACTATTTTTGCCATGTCAAGAAAAAATATAAAAATTATGAGTAAATCTCAAATGTTACTGATTTTTGAGATATAGGTTGACAGTAGCGGGTAAATTATGGGAAAAAGAGGAGGGGGCACAAGAGGTTTCAATATTATCTGAAACGATTAAGTTTGATTTGAATTTCAATAACTTGTGATGATAAAGCGAATCTTATTTATTTTATCGGCGATCTATGTCTCCTGCATCTTTATACTTCCCAGGTTGATTGCACAGCAATCTATGGAGCAAATATGGAATCCCTATAGTCTTCTCCATATCCCTCTCTATGGTGTTTTAATGGGTCTCCTCACCGTTGCCTTTCTTCCCAATTTGGTCAATGCGAAAATGTCCTCTTTCAGGCCTATTTCCCTCATGCTGCCGGGCGGGATTGCAACCCTCGTTGGAGTTCTCGACGAGATACATCAGGCCTTTATTCCATATCGAGATGCTTCAATCACGGATGTTTTACTCGACGTGTGCGGAATTGTTCTGGTGGGCCTTTTCATCAATTACTGGCAGAAAAGAAAGAGGTAGTTGGCAACAGAATAGGGGATACCCTTTCTTTGTTTCTAAGCCGTCTTTAAGTAGATCGGAGTGATTCAACGATGTTCATTCGTGCGGCTCTGAAAGCGGGCAGCACGCCTCCCACAAAACCCATGATCAGAGAAAAGACCAGTGCTTTCCAAACGATGTCGAAATTGAGAGTGAAGTCAAAGGCCAATTCCGAAAAGGTCTGAAAGTTCATGGTCGAGACCGTGAGGAACCTGAGAAAAGAGGCGAAGAACAGCCCGGCCAGCCCTCCGATCAGCCCAAGAAGCAAAGCCTCAAATAAGAAGGCGGTGAGTATGCTGAACCTCTTAAAGCCAAGGGCGCGCAGGGTGCCGATTTCGGCAGTGCGGGTTGAGACGGCGGCATACATCGTGATCATGGCGCCGATGATGGCACCCAGGGAGAAGATGATCGTCAGCGAAGTGCCGAGGATGCGGAGGAAGGTGGCCATCATCTCCGATTGCTCCGCATAGTAACGGTTCTCCCGCTTAGCCTCGAGGGTCAGGCGCGGGTCGTTTTCGATCCGTTTCTTTACCTCTTCAAACCTGGAAGGGTCACGCAGTTTAAAGATGATTGAAGAGTAAGCATACCTCCGGAAGGTCTGCATCAGCTGATCCCCATCCACCCAGACCTCGGAATTGAATCCCGTGTTTCCGGCATCGAAAATCCCCACCACTTTCCAGTCCCTCAATCCAAAGCGAAGCGTCTCGCCCAGGCCGCTTCCTTCAAAACGTTCCGCCACACTTCGGCCCGTGATGAGTTCGGACGAGCCAAACCTTGGCAGCCGTCCCTCCGTCAAACTCACCTGAGGACGCAGGGCCAGGGAACTCTTCCCGATCCCTCGGATCGTGATATAGTTCTCCTGTTTCGTCCCCCGTTTGCGGAGGCTGATGATAATGACAGATTCTTTAGCAAGAAAGGGTTGACCGTCCTCACCGATGGCCACTTCTGGTTGTGTCTCTACGACGGAAGTCTGGTAACGATCGATCCCGCTCTGGACCTCGGTTGCCGAACCCTTTCGAATGACGACGACATTGTCACTCGAGCCGGTTTCCACCAGAGTTTTTTGCAAGCCCTGGGCTAACATCAGCATGGCCGCAAAGACGAAGACGACGAGGGCCATGCCCGAAGCGGTCAGGATTGTCGTAAGCCTCCGCGTCCAGAGGTTACGAAAGCTGTAAGAGAGTGGCACGCCCAATTAACCGATCCTCCTCAATCCATCCGCAATACGAATCCGCATGGCACGATAGGTCGGAACGATGGCCGCCAGAAGCCCGATGACGAAGGAGGCGGCCAGATCCATATAGATCGCTTCCTCAGCCACATTGAAGACCGGGAAGTAATTGCTCAACATCTTTCCGACGATGACAGCGACCGGAAAAGTGAGGATGATCCCGAGAAAGCTTCCGATCAGGGTGATGACCATCGATTCTCCAACGATCATCCCTGCAATGCGCAAGCCCCGGAAGCCCAGTGTTTTGAAAATCGCATACTCGCCGATCCGTTCCCGGTAGGTCATCGACATCGTATTGGCCACGACGGCGATGATGATGATGATGACGACGAAAGAGACGAGTTCGATGGCCATGATGATCGTCTGGGACATGGAGATGAAGGAGAGCTGGAAAGCCTTTTCCGTCTCGGTCAATGTCTCCGCAATCGAATTCTTAAAGAGGTTGTCGATGACCAGGGCGACTTCGGTTGCACGGTCAGGCCGTGTTACCCCCACCATATAAAATCCAACCATGTCGGTGCGTGGAGAGCCCCTCTTTTTCATTGTTTCGTTGATATAGTCCCAGTGGAAGAAGAACTGGGTCTCATCGATGGTCTGATCTCTTCCGCGGTAAATTCCGCGAAGGACAAAATCCCAGTTGCCCGGGTAGATCGTTCCCTTGAGCGTAACGGTATCGCCGATCTTCCAGCCGAATCGCTTCGCCAGTTTTTGGCCGGCCACAAAACCCTTCCGGTCCCGGAAAAAGGATTTCTCTTCTTCAGGGGTGAGAATGAATTCAGGATAGAGCTCGAGATAGCTCTTTGCATCCACGCCAAAATTGGCGAAGAAGTTCTTCTCATCGATATAGATTCCCCCAAACCAGTTGCCCCAGGAGACGGTTTTGACTCCGTCCACCTGACGGATTTTATCCTTGTAGGAGAGGGGCAGGTGGAAGATGAGGGAGATGGAACTTCGCGTGACAAGGCGCGAGGCAGAAGAGGCTTCAACCCCTCCGTACCAGGCATTGATGAAGGTCCGGAGAAGGCCGAAGGCCAGAATGGCAACGGTGATGCCGAGGATGGTCAACAGGGTCCGGAGTTTGTGGCGAAAGGCATTTCTAATGAGGATCTTGAGAATGAACATTGTCGAGAAACCCTTTTTCCAGCCGTCTGATGACTCGTGCTTTTTCAGCAGCCCTTGGGTCGTGAGTCACCATGATGATCGTTTTCCGGGATTGACGATTAAGCTGGTCCATCAAATCGAGGATCTCTCTGGCGGCCACTTTATCCAGGTCGCCGGTGGGTTCGTCTGCGACGAGGATGGTGGGATCGGTCACAATGGCTCGAGCAATGGCGACTCTCTGCTGCTCGCCGCCTGAGAGTTGAGATGGATAGTGATCCATTCTTGCCTCTAAATTGACAACCCGAAGCGCTGTCTCCACATGCTCGCTTCGTTCCTTTCGTGAAAGTCCGGTGAGAAGAAGGGGGAGTTCCACATTTTCAAAGGCTGTCAGGACCGGAATCAGGTTGTAGAATTGGAAGATGAATCCGACATTCAGAGCTCGCCACTCCGCCAGTTCATTTTCGGAGAGGGTGGTGATGTCAATTCCACCGACCCGAATGGCTCCGCTATCAGCCTGATCAAGGGCGGCAATCAGATTGAGGAGCGTGCTTTTCCCGGAGCCGGAGGGTCCCATCAGGGCCATGAATTCACCCTCTTCGATGTTGAGGTTGATATCGACCAGCACGGGGATCATCCGGCTTCCCCTGCGGTAGGACTTGCTCACATTGATGATTTCAACGATAGGAGGCATAAGGGCAAATCATCAGGTTGAGGTTAAGGTTAAGGTTGAGAAAAATGAGGAACTTACTCTATACCTAAACCTCAGCCTTAGCCTTAACCTGGTTTTTTTATTTTTCAGCAACTTTTATCTTCAGCCCATTCCTCAAGCGCTCGGGAGGATTAAGGACGATCTGGTCTCCGACTTTGATACCGCCGAGAACCTCCACCATGTCGCCGATCTTCGTTCCAAGGTTAACTGATGTTTCGATCACTTTTTCTTCTTTGATCAGAAAGACTTTCTCGCTGCCTTTTCTGTTTACGATGGAGGACTGGTTGATCGCCACGCGGGGTTTCTGTTCTTCGGGTTTGGGCGGCCTGGAGAGAAAAGCAACCTTCGCACTCATCTCTGGTAACACGCGGCTGTCTCTTTCGGCGAAACGGATCTTAACCATCACTGTAGCCTTGGTGCGGTCAGCTGTGGGTACGATCATATGGATGGCTCCTCGGAAACGTTCTTCAGGCAGGGCATCGAGCTGAATCTCGCAGGGTTGACCGACCTTAATCTTATTGAGGTTGGATTCCGAAACGTCAGCTTCCACCTGGAGGGAATTCATGTCCGCAATGGTGATGACCGCTGATTTGGCATTGGCTGCCGCACCGATGGGAGTGACGATATCGCCCACATCCGCATTTTTAGTTAAGACCACAGCGTCAAATGGAGCCCGGATCAAGGTATATTCGAGGTTGATGTTAGCCGCTTCCAATGCGGCAAGGCTTGCCTTCAAACTGGCTTCCGAAGCCTCAACCGCTGCAACTGCCTTCTCATATCGGGCAAGGGCAGAGTCATAGATCGATTTCGCCACATATCCCTTTGCAAGAAGGGCTTTGTTCCGTTCCAGATTGAGGGTTGCTTCCTTGAGTTCTGCTCGGGCAAGTTCAATATTGTGACGGGCTGCATTAACATTGGCCTCTGCGAGACCTTTTGCTGCGGTGACATCCTGACTTTCGAGGCGGGCAACGATCTGGTCTTGTTTGACTCGATTTCCCTCTTCAACCCCGAGCCAGATGAGGCGGCCGGTCACCTTTGAGGCAAGAGCGGATTTGCGCTGAGGAACGACATATCCGCTTGCATTGAGCACGATCAATGTTTGAGAGGGGTAGATCTGGCTGACCGTTACAATCTGGACCTGAACCGGAGGGGTAAACATTCCCTGAGTATAGAGGATTCCTGCGAGAATGATCGCAACGATCAGGAGAACCCAGAAGATGATTTTTCGTCGTCTACGGGGTCGTGAGATGGCCTTTGTCTTTTCGATCCTGAGCTTTGAAAGATCTTCATTCACCACTGGCGTTCCCCCTGACTTTCGCAAGAAAAACGAATGGCACGAATGTCAGCGAATAACCCCACCCAGCCTTCCCTTATAACTCCCCAGACCGGGAGGTGTGGAGGGGTTATGGTGCCCCTTATTCGTGAAGTTCGTTATCATTCGTGTAATTTATTCAATCTTTTAAAAAATCCTAACATATTCCTGAAACGAGGACAACGAAGTTTTAAAGGGGGAACTCTTGACAAGGAAGTGAATATCCCCTACACTCGAAATGAGTCACATAAAAGACATAAAGGAGGAATGCAATGAAGAGGTATGGATTATCTTATCTGTTCTTATCAGCTCTATTCTCTCTGATCGTCGTCCATTCATCCTACGCCCAGCAGTTTATCTCCTTTGGAACTGGGACAGAAGGAGGCCTCTACTATATCTGGGGTGGAGGTTGGGCCAAGGTGATGAACAAAGCGCTTCCTGGTATTGAGGTGACAGCAGAGTCCACCGGAGGTTCCACTGCCAATTGTCAGCTGATTGAAAGAGGGAAACTCCAGGTGGGTTTTTCCCTTGCCCAGGTGACTTATGATATGTACACTGACAAGAAGATGAAAAACCTGAGGGCACTGTTTCCCGCCTATCCGGGTTATTACTATTTTTATGCGCTGAAAAAGAGCGGGCTTAAAACCTTATACGATGTCAACGGGAAAGATATCGGTTATGTCAAAGGGCTTCATGATACCACCGTCAAGATTTTTGAAACGCTTGGGATTAAGCCGGCAAAGTCCCATATTTTGACGCATGCAGCCACAGTAGAAGGACTTCAGGACGGAACCCTTCATTGCTCGGCTGTGATCGGGCCTGAGAAATGGCCAGGGCTCACCAGCATTGAGGCAACCCACGACATCGTATTTCTCACGATGGCAGAGAAAGATATTCAGGCCATCATTAACGTTTTCCAGGCCTACCGCAGGGGGGTTGTCCCCAAGGGGAGTTATAAAACCCTGTCAGACAAACCCTATGAGACCGTTGTCGATTGGAACCTGATTCTGGCCAGTAAAAGCCTTTCAGAGGATCTTGCTTATAAATTGGTAAAGGCCACGTATGAGCGCAATCCGGATCTGGTAGCGGTTCACCCGGTCTCCAGTGCGACCAAGGTGGAGAATGCAATCAACACACCCATTCCTCTTCATCCGGGGACGATTAAATATTTGCGGGAGATGAAGGTCTCCATTCCTCCTTCGTTGATTCCCACAGAATAGAATGGATAAAAAAAATCCGAAATTCGAAGAGGGGCTGAGCCCTCTTGAAGATGAGGGTGGTAAGAAGACAAAAGGGTTTCATGCGTGGTTCATCCTAATTTTAGCGGTGGCCATGACTCTTTACCACCTTTACGCCCTCAGCGGACTCACCATTGTCACCTCTGTTAAACTCTATGCCATCCACCTCGGGTTCAGCATCTTTTTAATATTTCTCGTCTATCCCTTGACTTCAACATCGAGGAAGATCAAAACCCGGTTCCCGCTCTACGACCTCATCCTCGGCCTCCTTGGAGCATGCACCAGTATCTACATTATCGTCTTCTACCAGGATTTCATCTTTCGGATCGATAATGCTCCCACGATTTCTGACTTGATCCTTGGGGCGATTACGATTCTCCTTGTTCTTGAGGTTTCGCGTCGCACCATCGGACTTTCCATGCCTGTGGTGGCTGTGGTCTTTCTGGTCTATGCTTTTGTGGGACATTACCTGCCTTCCATGATACGACACCGGGGATATGACCTGGAGAGGGTGATCAGCCATCTCTTCAGTGAGCAGGGGATCTTCAATATTCCCATCGGCATCTCGGTGCGCTATGTCTTCCTCTTCATCCTGTTTGGTTCTTTTCTCGAAGCGTGCGGAGGCGGAAAGTTCCTGATCGACCTTGCGACAGCCATGTTTGGCGGGACGCGGGGAGGTCCGGCCAAAGCCGAGACTGTCTCCAGCGCTTTCTTCGGGACCATCTCTGGAAGCGCGGTGGCCAATGTGATCGGAACTGGAACCTTTACCATCCCGATGATGAAGAGCATCGGATATAAAGGCCATTTTGCGGCAGCTGTGGAATGTGTTTCCTCCACTGGAGGGCAGATCATGCCTCCGGTCATGGGGGCAGGGGCTTTCATTCTGGCAGAGCTGGTGGGAATCTCTTACCTCGATGTTTGCAAGGCAGCTGCCATTCCGGCTGTCCTCTACTTTCTCTCTATCTACATCATGATCGATCTGGAAGCGGCCAAGACCGGACTGAAGGGGCTTGCCTGGGCCGAACTTCCGAAGCTCGGTCCTCTTCTTAAGAAAGATTTTCTCTTCATCCTTCCGATTTTTGCGCTGATCTTCTTTCTGGTTGGATTGAAGACAACGGCAACGCTGGCTGGTTTCTGGGCAACGGTTGTCACGTTTGCCATCACCTTCTTCAAGAAAGAGACCCGGATGGGTGGGAAGAAACTTCTGGATACCCTTGCGGATGGGGCGATCAAAGCGACCCAGGTGGCAGCGGTCTGTGCCTGTGCCGGCATCATCATTGGCATTGTTGCCCTGACAGGAGTGGGGCTCAAGATCAGCTCGATCATGATCGATCTCGGAGGCGTGAGCATCCTCCTTTCCCTTTTCATCGCGATGTGTATCAGCCTGATTCTGGGAATGGGACTTCCTACCACGGCGGCTTATATCATCTGCGCGGCGATTGTCGCGCCGTCCCTGATCAAACTGGGCCTGCCCCCATTGGGGGCTCATCTCTTTATCTTCTACTTCAGTTGCCTCTCAGCGATCACACCCCCGGTCGCAGTGGCTGCCTATGTGGCTGCGGGTATTGCCAGGGCAAATCCCGTCAAGGTTGGGTTCACTGCAGTGAGATTAGGGATCGTGGCCTTTATCGTTCCTTACATGTTTGTCTATGGCCCTGCCTTACTTTTGAAAGGCGATCTTTTTTCTGTCATCTGGGCTACCCTTACAGCCATCATTGGGGTCAGCGCTCTTGCAGGTGCGATGGAGCGTTGGTTCATGGGAAAAGGCGCTTCGTGGCTTCAAACCGGAATTCTTTTTGTTTCCGCTCTTCTGCTTATCAAGCCAGGATTGACCACAGATTTGATTGGGTTTGGTTTACTTGCGGTTCTCTTCATCCTGTGGACCTTGGCGAAGAAGAGGGGAGGACTTTGATACATTCGAAAAATAGGCTATCGTATAGATAATTGAAAAAGGAGGAGATAGATAAATGGATAAAAAGCTGATTTATCCTGAGGGTTCGTGGGTGGCTCTCATTACCCCCTTTGATGGTAAGGGAAGGGTAGATATGGATGGTTTTAAACGATTAGTCGATTTCCAAGCGCGCAATGGAACGAGTGGGCTTCTCCTGATGGGATCGACCGGCGAACCCACTTCTCTCTCTATGGAGGAGAGAAAAGAGATCATTGCCGAAATGGCCCCTTATTGCAAGAATAAGATCCCTGTCTTCTTTGGGGTTACTTGTGGCTCCACCGAAGCAACGATTGAATTGTCGAAATATGCTCAGGGAAAAGGGGCGGATGGGATCATGCTGGTCGTTCCTCCCTATATCGCTCCTCCGCAACCTGCGGTCTATCGATATTTCAAGGACGTTTGCCAGTCTGTGGATATTGCTGTGGCTGTTTACAATAATCCTGCCCGGGTGATCGTCAATATTGATCCTCCCACCATTGTCAAGCTTTTCAAGGAATGTCCCAATCTGGTGGCTGACAAGGAAGCTGTTCCTAATGTTGCCCAGTTAGCCTCTGTATTCGAAGGAACAGGAGGTCGTCTCAGGCTTCTCTGCTGTGACGCTCCCAATTATGCGTTGACCATTCCGACTCTCGGAATGGGAGGACATGGGACAGCCAATGTGACCGGCAATGCGGCTCCGGGGGAGATAGCGGAGTTATCAAAACCCTGGAAGTCATGGGAAGATGTAGTGAAGGGCAGGGGATGCTATTTCAAATATCTTCCCCTGATGGAGGCGGCTTATTCAGCGACCAATCCGGTGGCGATTAAAGCCATGGTGAAACTGATGGGGCTTCCGTCAGGTGACCCGCGCCCGCCATTGCCAAAGATTGAAGGAGACAAACTGAAACCCCTGGAGGATGTGATCCGCCGGTTTGAATTGAAAGAGAAATATGGTTTAAGTTGATTGGAGCATTTATGGAAGTTAACAAATTTTCAACACCAATATGGTACAGGGTGACTTTGTGGGCAGGAGAAGACCTTTTTCATGCGTTGAGGGAATTCTTCAAACAGGAGAGGTTAAAAGAGGCCTACATCCTCTCCTGCATTGGATCCCTGGAAGAGGTTGTTCTTGCCTATCCAAAGACAAAACAGATCCCGCCCGAGGTCGAGCGAATTACCCTGGAAGGGCTCTTTGAGATCAACGGCATTTCAGGAAATATTAAGCAGGAGGCTGGAGAGATCAAGGTTCACCTGCATGGCTCTGTCAGTAAAGCAGGGAGAGAAGTCAGCGGCGGAGCTATCAACGAAGGAACTCGCATCTTTAAGGTGGCGGAATTGGTGATTATAGGAACGAAGGGGGGGTAATATGCCTCTTTATCCATTTTACTGCAGAAAATGTGATAAGACTTTTGAAGTCTTTCTTCGTCCGAGTGAAGCCACCCAGAAGATGACATGTCCTTATTGCCAAGGCAATGGTGTTGAGATGTTATCCGAAAAGGAACAAGATGATTTAACACCCGGTGTCTGCGGAATAAAAAAAGAGACCTGACTCAAGTCTTAAAATGGCAGTTGCCATCTTTTTTTGTAAGAAGAGGTCTGGAGCGTTTAATCACCTTTCTTGATGCTATAGGTTGCTATTAATTTTGCTACCAGTTTTCCTTCCTCATTTTTGACCTCGACATCTCCTACGGCTGTCTTAGATCCTTTGTGGATAATCTTCGTATGTGCTTCCAGGATTCCTTTGCTTATAGGTGCAAAAAAATTGATTTTGAATTCAATCGTGGCGATTCTATCCTTTGGGTCTACCAGGCTGATCAAGGCCAAGGCTACGCCCGAATCGGCAAGAGATGCGATCGCTCCTCCATGGGCAATTCCATAGGGATGCGTCAGCCCCTGTTTAAATGGCATCTGGACTTTAGACTCCCCCTTCTTGATTTCTATGACTTCCATTCCCAGAAGCTGGTAGTATGGTGAGTTATTAACCTCTTTTCTTATCTGTTCAAGGTGCTTTCTTTTTCTCATTGCTGAACCCTCTGAAAGGTGTGTTCTTAGAAAAATCATATCTATCTAAAGAGGAAATAGCAACTTGAAAGAATTTAGAACTGAATCTCTTATTGGCAAACAATATGGTATGGTATACAATGTTATTCAAAATAAGAAATAATGGAGTACGATATGCGGACCCATTCGCTACGGTCTCGGAAAGCTAAGATTACGGTCACCTTAAGCAATGAGCTGGTTCATCAAATAGATAAGCTGCTCGATTCTCCAGAAGCCAGTTCCAGAAGTCAATTGGTAGAGGAGGCAGTGCGCCGGTGGCTGCGCGAACAAGCCAAAAAAGAACTTGATCGCCAGACAGAGGAATACTACCTTTCCCTTTCAAAAGCCGAACTGAATGAAGATCGGCAGTGGACCAAGATAGCCAGGCGTTCAGCAAAATGCCTGCGGAATAAGTAGACTTATCCGGGGAAAAACGAACCTAAAAATTTCGATACTTGTTGGTGACGGGAAGTCTTCGGTCTTTTCCGAGGGCGCGGTGGGTGATCTTGACTCCCGGTGAGCTCTGTCTCCTTTTATATTCATTCCGGTCAACCATCTGAATCACTTCTTTGATCATTTTCTCTTTAAACCCCATCTTGGTAATCTCATCCACTCCCTTATCTTCTTCCACATAAGCTTGAAGAATGGGGTCAAGAATAGAGTAGGGCGGGAGGGAATCCTCATCCTTCTGATTTGGCCTCAATTCTGCGGAAGGAGGTTTATCGATAACATTTTGGTGGATGATGGCCTTTCCCTCTTTTCTGTTTTTATATTCGGTTAATTCATAGACCAGAGTCTTTGGGACGTCCTTTAAAACCGCATACCCTCCGGCCATATCTCCGTAAAGGGTGCAGTAGCCTACGCTCATCTCGCTCTTATTCCCGGTGGTCAAGACGAGCCAGCCAAACTTATTGGAGAGGGCCATCAGGATATTTCCACGAATCCGGGCTTGGATATTCTCTTCGGCTGCATCCGGTTTTAGTTTTTTAAACGCTGAGGCGAGCGTTTTAAGATAGGCTTCAAAGACCTCTTCAATGGGGATGGTGAGGAATTGAATGCTGAGGTTTTTTGCCAGAAGTTTTGCGTCTTCCAGAGAGGCTTTCGAAGAATACTGGGATGGCATTGCCACTCCCACCACGGATTTCTTTCCCAATGCATCCACTGCGATGGCCGCAGTTAAAGCAGAGTCAATTCCGCCACTGAGGCCAATTAAGACCTTCTGGAATCCATTTTTTTTGATATAGTCTCCTGTTCCAAGCACCAGGGCAGAATAGATTTCAGCGAGGTGATCCAATGGCCTTGAATCTCTTTTCGGAATAGGCGGCTTTTTTCCTACTGAACGGGCTCGATGTGGAAGGTCAATTTTTTTTATCCATTTTTCTTCCTCGGTCAGTTTCTCTCTTCTGATTCGGGGGTCATGGAGCCTCATCCGAAAGACCGCTTCCAGATCGAGATCCGCCAGGACCAAATCCTCTTCAAATTGTTTCCCCCGAACAACCAACTCCCCCTTTTGATCAAAAACCATACTTCCGCCATCAAAGACCAATTCATCCTGGCCTCCCACCAGATTGCAATAGGCAACGATGGCCACATTGTCAGAGGCCCTGGTGGAGATCAGTTTTTCACGTGATGTCGTCTTTCCCGAATGATAAGGCGATGAGGAGATATTGACCATCAGTTCGGCTCCCCCGTAGAGGGCTTGAGTGCGGACCGGATCTCCGGGATACCATAGGTCTTCACAGATGCTGATGCCGATAGGGATGGTTTGAAGAGTGAAAATGAAATTTTCTTTGCCGGGGTGGAAATATCGTAACTCATCAAAGACCCCGTAGTTGGGAAGATAGACCTTGGAATAGACATCGATCAATTTGCCATGGTGAAGGAGGGCTGCAGAGTTAAAGATATCCCCCTCTTTATGGACGAATCCGACAATGGCTGTGATCGAGGAAGTGGCTCTGGCAATTTTTTTGATCGCTTTCAGGTTAGCCTCAATAAACTTCGGCATGAAGAGGAGATCCTCAGGGGGGTATCCTGTGACAGCCATCTCCGGAAAAACCAGAAGGTCTGCGCCCATCCGCTTTCCTCTGGCCATATAGTCGAGGATCTTTTTGGTATTGCCTTCGATATCCCCTACCGTCGTATTGATCTGACAGAGCCCAATTCTCAATATCCGCATGCCACCTCCTTTATAAGTTTCGAACTCATTTTATAGCCCTATCATATACGAAAATATCAGATTTGGGAAGTCGTCACATCATAAAAAATGGGGATAACCCGGTTGCTGGGTATCCCCATTGGCATGCGTTCTTCCACAATTTTTATTCACCCGTTCATCAAACCCATCCCCGCAACTTGCAGGCTTCTGCCACCCTTGCCACCGAAACGAGATAGGCGGCCTGTCTCATATCAACCTTCTCCTTTAAGTACATCTGGTAGACTCCGTGAAATGCCCGTGACATTTTTTCATTGAGCCTTTCGTGGACTTCCTCCAATGGCCAGTAAAAATTATAGGCATTTTGAACTTGCTCAAAATAGGATACAGTGACCCCTCCCGCATTGGCAAGAAAATCGGGAAGGACAAAGACATTGTTCTGATGGAGAATTTCGTCGGCCTCGGGTGTTGAGGGCCCATTGGCGAGTTCGCAGGAAATCTTACACTTGATTCGATTTGCATTCTCCGCCGTAATCACGTTTTCGAGGGCAGAAGGGAAAAGAACAGTGACGTCCAACTCCAGGAGTTCTTCATTGGTTATCTTCTCCGCTTCAGCAAATCTCTCCAGGCTACCCGTTCTTAATTTGTGGTCCACCACTTTTTTAGGGTCTAACCCCTTGGCATTATAGATGCCCCCTTTGGAATCCGAAGCCGCAACCAGTTTTAACCCGAGAATCTCGGCTCCGAGGAGAGCGGCATATTGACCGGCATTCCCAAACCCCTGAATGGCCATGGTTTTCCCCTGGAGATCGATATTTAAGGCTTTGGCTGCTTCCCGTGTGACATAAACGCCACCCCTTGCGGTTGCGTCTCCCCGACCTTCAGATCCTCCAAGGGGAATTGGTTTTCCTGTAATCACACCGGGATGATGATGTCCCACGATCGTTTCATATTCATCCATCATCCAAGCCATGATCTGTGGTGTCGTATAGACATCCGGGGCTGGAACATCTTTGGAGATGGATAGGATCGGTGCAACTGCACGAATATAGGCACGAGCCAAACGTTGTTTCTCAGCTTCAGACATCCCTTTAGGATTACAGGTGATTCCCCCTTTTCCTCCGCCCAATGGGATATCCACCACTGCTGTCTTCCAGGTCATCCAGGCTGATAGGGCGCGCACCGTATCTATGGTCTCATCCGGATGCCATCGGAGGCCACCTTTGGCAGGTCCCCGGGCCGTATTGTACTGGACTCGATACGCATGAAAAATGTGGACCCTCCCGTCATCCATCGTCACAGGAAGTGTCACCCGAAGTTCTCTCTGGGGCCAGCGAAGAAGGTTATGGGTTGCCTGGTCCAAGCCTAATCTTTCAGCCGCGACATCGAGTTGCTTCTGAGCAATCATGAAAGGATTCATCTCCGGCATAACTTGTTCTCCTTTATTATGTTATTCTAATGATAAAAAAAGGCGTCCATTCACTCTGACGCCTTTGTCATTCATACGACGCTTTATCGTTTAAAAAAAAGCATCAAAAACTTGATGCCCGATCTCCAATACCTCTTTGTATTGTGATGTTCTTTTAATATGAAACCTATTGTTTGTCAAGAGAAACTTTAACAACGACAAGACAGACCCCATTTGTTATGGAGGCTTTAGAAAAAGACCCCTCCTAACACGAAAGGGGGGCGGGAAGTCAGAAAAACAAAAGGGGATACTTCGCTTGGAAGTATCCCCTGATGCAATTCGCTCACAGATGAATATTAACCCATGACGGCTTTTGATTTGATGAGGGCCTCGAGGTTCAGGTTTAGAATTTTCGAGGAGGTTTTCTCCACATGGTCTCCTTTTCGTAAAATATTGTCAACTTCCTCTTTATCCGAATCCATCACATAAGGAATCCCAGAGACGTAGGCTGCTTCCCGGGTTAAACTGCAGAGGTCACTTCTGGAAATATAATTTAGAGCAAATTTTCTAGCTCCAGCCATAAATTGTTGAAGTCCTGCATTCAACCGGTCAAAATAGGTGAGCATTCCGATCGTTCCCGTGGGAATGCGTTCAAAATCTTTTCCGAATCTATCCTTCAGCTTAGCAGCCAGGATAAAGACATGTTCGACATCAGCGCCGTATTTGGCAATGTCAGCGGGGACCTTTCCCTTTTTAACCATCTCACCGATGGTATTGCCCACCATAGCGGCTGTCATCGAAGCCCGACCCAGGCAGATGGCTTTGATATAAGGTGCGCCCAAGGCGATCGATTTGAAGATATGGTCTTCAAGGGCAAGTCCTCCTGCCATAGCGCAGTCAGGAATGA
The DNA here is from genome assembly GCA_016875195.1 of Deltaproteobacteria bacterium. Lineage (GTDB taxonomy): Bacteria > Desulfobacterota > BSN033 > BSN033 > UBA1163 > RBG-16-49-23. The sequence continues at coordinate 40,866 of VGRY01000006.1, read as the reverse complement.
ATGCACCCCTCTGGTCTAATCGTTTCAGGTATTGGTAAAGAAGGCCTTCGAGGTAAACGGTCGGGATTCCCCACTCGTTCATCATCCGCCAGGGACTCATTCCAGTTCCTCCACCCGCGCCATCGACTGTGAGAAGGTCGATTTGGGCATCGGAAGAGTATTTAACGGCCCGTGCCAGATCAGCCGGCCGATAGGCTCCGGTCTTCAAGGTTACATACTTTGCTCCCATTTTTCTCAGGCGAGCGACTTCTTTGTGAAAGCCTTCTTCATCCACCATTCCCAATCTTGAGTGTCTTTCAAATTCTTTAAAATCTCCTTGTTTAAAAGCTTCCTGGATGACTTGATCTTCAGGGTCAGGGTAAACGATATAGCCACGGCTCTTCAATTGCTGCGCTCTTTCAAGAGAAGGCAGTTTGACCTCGCCGCCGATATCCTTGGCGCCCTGTCCCCATTTTGGCTCGATGATCTGGACGCCCAATTTTTCAACAGCATATTCTGGAACCCCGAGGCGACCATCTTCTACATTGTACTGGACAACAATTCCACCATATCCATCATACCACTGTTGGAATATGTTGACGCGCCGCTCCAACTCTGGAGAATGGACCACACGGCCATTTTTAAGTTCAGAATTGGGATCCATTCCGCAGACATTTTCTCCCACCACGACCAGTGTCCCTGAAATAGCGGCTGCAATGGCCATTGATTCCCAGTGGATCCGGGCAATGTCGGTTGAACCCAGGGCACCCGTAAAGTAGGGGACTTTCATTTTGATCTTTTCCTTCGCTCCCACCTGTGTTGAAACATCGACGGCAGGAAAGGTCGCATGATCTGAATCAGCGTTCACCCCAATCGCTCCCACACAGGTTCCCTGGATATTAAAATGGGACAAGTCAACCGGGTAATCCTTTTCAGACCCGGCCGTTATCTTGGAATAGGGCTGAGGGTACAGAACCTCTCTTCCCCTCAAGGCAGACCGACCCACTTCACAGGGACCCGGGCAGCCATCCAGACAGGTCACGCAGATTCCCGATTGCGGGGCTGGCTCGACTCGATTTTTGGTAAAGGTCGCTGGACTTCTATTCGGTTTGGCAAAGCTCATTTTATAGTTCCTCCTTTTCAGTAAATGGATAAAAAAGAACCAACTTGCTTTGACACCTTTGTCTTTCGTACTCCATTGTATCAAATAAAAAAAGGGAGCCCATTCCTTGGACGCCCCTGTCGCGGATACCCCTTTGTATAAAAAAAGGGGCCGAATTTCTTCGACCCCTTTGTCCTCAATACACCACTGTATTGATTAATTCCTTTTTACAATAAAGAATATTTTTTGTCAAGCAAATTTTCTGAAAAAGAGGGTTCTATTCAGATGAGGGGAAAGGGTTTATCCAGGAAACAAACCGCCTGCTGGCGTTGGGGATCGGCCACTACGTGAGCGAATGCCCCTTCTGTCACCCTGGGAACATCGATCAAACGCAGGATCGATTCATATTCCCTGGCTTCGGGCAACCACTCCAGGAGGATATTCGGCGAGGTTTCAAAGAATTTTTTATGGAGCTCTGCTGCCGGATCCGCAGGATAGACCGGCAGATAAATGATCCGGGCCTCGATCAGGTCATGAAAAAAATGGGTGCCATAAGAGACTTCAGGCACATGGCCTTCCTCCTCCAAGGCTACTTCCACTAATACGGATGCATTACCGATGTCGGCATAACTCACGTTGACTCCCAGGGCAATATTGCTTGTTCCCCAGCGTCCTGGTCCCATCATGATCATCTTATTAGAATGCATCAATGGATGGCGATTGATCTGTCCCACCAGTCGGCCCAAAGATTTTTTTGCCTCGAAATTCAGGTGGGTATAGCGCTTCGGATCGATGTAGAGAATGTAACGAATTTGGTCCACCAGACCGCCACAGATCATTCGGTGGGCGCGAAATAACACCCGCTGACGATCAAGGGAGGTCGGTAGGGATACTTCCTCCGGTGAACCGGGGAAATAGAGTGGACGGCACTGAACCAGATTGATGCGGGTTTGGCTTGCGGAGTTGACAGTGGCAGTAAACTCAATGTCCACCGGTTGACCATAGGCTTCCTCCAATTTGACCAATATCTTTCTGAGGAGTGGCACCAGGTCGGTCTGACGGATCAAGTTGTTAAAGGTGAGCACCCATTGGTCCTTACTGCCCGAGATTTTTTTTGAGATGGGATCATAGGGATAATGGTCCTGCATGGTCGAGAGAAGCAGATGAAGGTTGGGATAGTCACCATCGGATAGGACATCGGTCAACAAACAAGTCGTGAACCGGTTGTTTTTTAGGTCGATCAGGTCCATATGGTGTTGGGAATATTTGGAAACCTTCGATCCTACATCCGGACGTAGATTGGGATGACTGATGGCGATCATTCGAGGGTAATCCGAATCAACCCGGTCCACGGCGCGTGTCCCCAACCCAAAGACCAATCGAATGATTCCCTGCCGGGGATCAATGCGGTCGTTCCAGGCATAGAGATTTTGCGATAAACCAACACCGGCCAGAGTGGGGAAAAAATAGTGGTGATATGGCATGCCAGAGACGCGCTGGACCAGAATGGCCATCTGCTCGTCATACTCCCCCAGGCCCCGCTTGCTTCTATAACAGAGGGCATCGGGGTTGAGGGCGCTGGCATAAACTAACTTGACCGCCTTCATGAATTCAGCGAGGCGGGCTTCAGGGGGACCCTGGTTTGGGCAGAAAATACTTGAGTATTTGCCGGCAAATGCATTTCCGAAACTATCCTCCAGCAGGCTGCTCGATCGGACGATGATCGGGGCTTCGCCATAATAGTCGAGCATGGCTCGAAATTGTTCTTGAATCGTTTCTGAGAAATGGCCATCTAAAAAGCGGTTCTCAATTTCTTGAAATTCTTCCTGGGAGGTTTCGGAATTACAGGTGAGATGCAGACGAAGGCGGAACAAATCGTTGTTTACCAGAAAGGTGAAAAAAACATCCGAACCGATAAAGAAGGAATCGTGGTCATCGAGCCGATCTGAAAAAATATTGCCCTCTCGCTCTTTGGAAGACAGCAGGATGCGTCGTGCCAGTAACATGCCGGCGGCTTTACCGCCAATGCGTCCAGCCCCGATCAAACGGTTACGAATTTCAAACAGATCTTCAAGAGTAAAATACTGGTCTGCCAGTTGACTAAAGACGGGATGATGACCGATGAGCATCCGGCTTAATTCTAACTTTAAAGCCCTTTGTTCCGGGTCTGTATCGTTAAAGCCGGCTGGCGTGCTGCAATAGTGTAAGAGTTTTTGGTAAACGCTTTCCCAGGGAGCGATGGTCCGTGTCGTATCGAGCAAAGAGATGGGGTGGGCGGAGGAAAGCACTTTGGCAGCCTCGTGACTGTGAGAGAGGGGAGCCCATCGGTTTCCAGTGACAAGATGGGGAAGAAACATCTGGGGTGAGTAACGGTCCCATACCTTGATGGGGTGAATATGTATTTGCCCCTGTGATGGATAGACATCGACCAAGATCTGGGTTGTATCCCGGATTCGGGCTACGGCGTAATGTGCGTGCTGCCCGCGAGTCAAAGCAAAGTAGGCGATCGTATTTAATTCCGCTAGAAAAGGGCAGGTAATTTGAAAAAAATTGGCAAGAAGTTCATCCGTAGCCCACTCTACAACCAGGGCAGATAGATTGTCAAAAACGTACATCACCCCATGACCATAGGCTTCAATAAGATGATGTGTCTCCCGAGTAAAATGATCAAACCCTAAAGTGGGGTTCAACTCGATCATCTCGAGTCCAGGACGGGGCGTCAGGATAGGAGGATGGGAGGCAAATCGCAGATAGACGATTTTTCGATGCGAAGCAATGGCAGATTGAGTGAACGGTTCAGCAAAGTATTTATAATCCTCCAACCGCTCTACTTGCCAGACCACGTTATCGCCAAGCCGAAGCCCCTGTAACACATCGTCTAAGGCTTCAATTCCGCTTGGAATGGTTAAACCCCCGGTTCCTTTATTCATTCACATTCCTTCTTTCCAAAAGAAAATCGTTAAATGGTGAATTAGACTTCGTTATTAATGATTTGGAAGTTTTAAAAAATATTAACAAAAATACAATTGGATAGCAACGGAAAGTGACCCCTTAAAGAACTTTGGGGATGGGAGAAAACATGGAATTTTATAAATTATTAAAAATTAGTTGACATTTGAGTTTAAAGAGTATAATAACATTCTAAATGAATTATTTGACTATAAATTTCAGTGTATATTAAAAATGAGCTTAAAAATTTCGACTGGAATTAATTATGTTGATCATATCCTTGGTTTCCTCAAGGCCGGGGATAATGTGCTCTGGGAAGTGGAGGCAGGGAGTTATATCGAAACCTTCCTCCAACGGTTTATCGAGCACAATTTAAAGAGCGGTTACAATCTGGTTTACGTCAGTTTCAATGCCTCTCCCTCCACCCTGACTAAACGCTTATCCCATCTTCCCCATTTAGAATATTTAACCATCTTAGACTGCTTCACCTCTGGAAAGGGGAACAGTGACCCCCTGTTTGTCCAATTCTATGAGAAAGAACGGGAAGGGTTTAAGGGCAATGTTATTAAAGTTGAAAACCCGAAGGATCTTTCGCAATTTCGCGTTGCCATGGATCGAGTAGAAATCGAGAAGGGAGCGGGCGTTCGTTATATCTTCGACAGTCTCACTGGAATGCAGGACATCTGGGGCGATGAGAATGTGACCTACAAATTTTTCACCTACTCCTGCCCCCGGCTTTATGACCTTCAAACCGTGGCTTACTGGGTGTTGGAGAAAGAAGCTCATTCTCCGGCCTTTAAAGCCAATCTGAGACATATCACTCAGGTGGCCATTGGGCTCGAAAAACAGGATGGAGACCTCTTTTTGAAGGCGATTAAGATTGAGGGTCGGTTTTCAAGGAGCGCCTTTCTTCCGAAACATTATGAAGTATGGGATGAGGATATCATCTTCCCTTCCATAGGGGGGCGAGCGCCCAGCAACCTGGGTGACAAGGTTAGAACATTAAGGAAGAAGATAGGGATGACCCAGAAGGAACTGGCCGAGCAGGTGGGCCTGACCCCGAGTTTTATCTCGCAGTTAGAAAAGAACCTGATCAGCCCCTCGCTCGATTCCCTTCTCAAATTGAGCGAGAAATTGAATACCCAACCCATCTACTTTCTGGTGGAGGGTGAAAGCGGTCCTCAACAAAAAATGGTGATCAAATCCGGAGAAAGGCAGGATATTCAACTCCCCGGACTGAAGGGTGTAGATATCAAACTTCAGCTATTGGTTTCGGATGCGATCAACCGAAGAATGGAGCCCTATCTACTAACCATTAAAGAGGGAGCAGTGATCAAAGGGCATTTTTATAAACATAAAGGCGATGAATTTATATACGTCATCGAAGGATATCTGGAGGTAGAATTCCAGGATGAAAAACAGATATTAAGACAGGGAGATAGCCTTTATATAGGCTCATCAATCCCTATAAGATGGGTCAATACTGGGAAAGGAGATGCTATTGTCCTATGGGTATTGAGCCCTCCCAGGGCAGGATGGTGAATTTAAGTAAAACTTAAAATGAAATTTTTTTGCAAAATAATTTAAGTGAAAATGTATTTATCTTACAAAAGTTAACTAAACATAATTTTGGAGGTGAAATGGACCTAAAAACAGTGGATTTAATCGTAGACAGGCATCAGGAAAAGAGGACAGCCCTCATCAGCATCCTTCATGATGTTCAGGACCGGTATAAATATCTCCCGATCGAGGCGCTTAAGGTGGTTGCGTCAAGACTCCGGATGGACATCAATGAGGTCTATGGCGTTGCGACTTTCTACAAGTCCTTCACCCTTGTTCCTCAAGGAAAGCATTCCATTACCCTCTGTCTTGGGACGGCATGCCATGTTCGGGGAGGCCCAAAGATTTTAAGGGAACTTAAGAGTCTCCTCCGTATCGAACCAGGGCAGACCACTCCAGATAAACAGTTTTCTCTGAATGTGGTGAACTGCCTCGGGGTATGTGCCATTGGCCCGGTCATGATGGTGGACCAGAAGTTTTATGGGGAGATGACTTCAATCAAAGCCAAAAAAATTATTGAGAAAATAAATAATAAACCGAGCGGGGTGAAGTCATGAGAAAAGTCAAATCACTTAAGGACCTGGAGAAGTGGAGAGAGGATATCCTCTTAAAAGAGAAGCGCCATGAGATGATCGTATCGGTTTGCGGTGGCACCGGATGTCAGGCCTATGACTGCCAACAAGTCAAAGAGGCATTCCAGAAAGAATTAACGAAAACGAAAAATTTAAAGGAAAAGGTGGCCTTAAAGGTTACTGGATGCCCGGGTTTTTGTGAGAGGGGGCCTCTTGTGACCATTCTCCCGCAGGATATTTTCTATCAAAAAGTGAAACCCGAGGATGTTTCAGAGATCATTTCAAAAACCATTCAGAAAGGTAAAAAGGTGGAGCGTCTTCTCTTTGAAGATTCGGGCGCCAAACAGAAACTTACTTCTGCCAATGAAATTCCTTTTTATCGGTCTCAGATGAGAGTCCTCCTCAGCCGGAATGATCTGATTGATCCAACCCATATTGAGGATTATCTATCGGTTGGAGGTTATCAATCGTTGGCCAAAGCACTGTTTAAAATGGAACCCACTGCGATTATCGAAGAGATCAAGACCTCTGGTTTAAGAGGAAGGGGTGGAGCAGGTTATCCGACCGGGAAAAAATGGGAGGACTGTAAAAAAGCACCCGGAACACCTAAATATGTTATCTGCAACTGCGACGAGGGAGACCCCGGAGCTTTTATGGACAGAGCCCTGATGGAAGGCAATCCTCATTCCGTCCTTGAAGGGATGTTGATCGGAGCCTATGCGATCGGCGCCAGCCAGGGGTACATCTATGTGAGGCATGAATATCCCCTGGCGCACAAGAATGCAGAGATTGCGGTTCAACAGGCGAGGAAGGTTGGTTTGCTCGGGAAAAACATTCTGGACTCGGGATTCGATTTCGATGTGGAGATTTCCAAGGGAGGCGGAGCCTTTGTCTGTGGAGAGTCAACGGCATTGATTGCGTCGATCGAGGGTCGGGTTGGAGAGCCCAGGAGCAAGCAGGTTCATACGGTGAAACAGGGGCTCTGGGGGAAGCCTACCAATCTCAACAATGTTGAGACGTGGGCCAATGTTCCTTTGATCATCGAAAAGGGAAGCGAGTGGTTCTCCTCCATCGGCACCGAGAAGAGCAAAGGGACAAAGATCTTCTCCCTGGTAGGGAAGGTGAAGAATACAGGTTTGGTGGAAGTACCCATGGGCATGACCCTCAAAAAGATTATCTTCGACATTGGAGGCGGTCAACAGAACGGGAAAAAGATTAAAGCCGTTCAAACAGGGGGGCCATCCGGTGGCTGCATTCCAGCCTCTCTCTTTCACCTGCCGGTCGATTTCGACAGCCTCACTGAGGCTGGTTCTATGATGGGCTCTGGCGGAATGATCGTGATGGATGAAGGGACCTGCATGGTCGATGTAGCAAAATATTTTGTTCACTTCCTGCAGGAGGAATCCTGCGGGAAATGTCTCCCCTGCCGTGAAGGATTAAAAAGGATGGGGGGAATTCTTGACGACATCACCGAAGGAAAAGGGGATGGAGAGAGCCTGGCGCTTCTTCAAGATTTGGCCGAAGTAGTTGGCGATACGTCGCTCTGTGGTCTGGGAAAGACAGCTCCCAATCCGGTTCTTTCAGCTTTGAGGTATTTCAGATCTGAGTTTGAGGCTCATATTCATAAGAAGAGATGTCCCGCTGGCGTATGTACACCTCTTATCCAATACTCCATCTCAGATGAATGTACAGGATGTGGCGCCTGTGCAAAGATCTGCCCAACACAGGCTATTGAAGGAAAGAAGAAGCAGGTCCACCATATCCTTACAGAGCTCTGCTCAAAATGCGGTTCCTGTAAAGATGTGTGCAAAGCAGAGGCCGTGATGATTCAATAAATCCAGTTATGTCACCCTGAACTCAGTTTCGAGTCGCATTGACTTGTTTCAGGGTCTCAGGAGTTCTCAAATAGGATTACTATAGTGAACGACTTAAATAAATTGACATCCATCATGTGTCATTGCGAACGAAGTGAAGCAATCTCATGGGATTGCCACGTCGCTTCGCTCCTCGCAATGACTACTTTTAAAAGTCGTCCACTATAATCTGCTTATTTTAGGCAGAGATGCTGAAATAAATTCAGCATGACCTTTTTGATACTCATCCGGTAAAGGAGAGGAAAAATGAAAAGAGAGACCGTTCATATCACCATCGATGGGAGATTGTTAGAGGTAGAGAAGGGGAGTACCGTCCTTCAGGCCGGACGCGAATTTGGGATCCATATCCCAACGATGTGTTTCATGGAGCACCTCACCCCTTATGGAGGATGTCGGATCTGTGTGGTAGAGATTGCCAACAATGGCAGCAAACCGTTTGTCGATACGGCTTGCACATACGAGGTGAGAGATGGCCTGGTGATTCAAACCAAGAGCCCAAGGATCATCCGTGCACGAAAGATGCTGGCAGAACTGATGGTCGCCAGTGCCCCCAATGTGAAGATTGCGCAGGATATAGCCGCTCGTATGGGGCTTCTCAAAGTCCGATTTCCTATGGAAGACAACCGGTGCGTACTCTGCGGCCTCTGCATCCGGATGTGTTATGAGCAGATGGATGGAAGGGCACTCGGATTTGCGGGCAGGGGAATGGACAGAAAGGTGAGTATGCCTTTTGAGGTAAGGCCGGATACCTGCCGCCTCTGTCGTGGGTGCGATTTTGTTTGCCCCGGAGTGGTTGTCCCCTGCCATGGAGTTAAAGACCCTGGGGAGTTTTGCGGAAAATGTGTCAGATTGGATGAGATTCCCAATTGTTGCGAGTTTGGGACGTTTGGGTGTTTCTGTGAACACAATCCACTCTAAAGTTCCGGGAACAGAACCGAGAACGTTTCTCCTTTTTCAGTACGGTCGAATTGGAAAGTTAATTCTATTCGATCGTTCCTTAAACCCAAAGAGACAGGTTCGCTCCCCCGGTCCGCATCAATGTGGGTGATGGACCGGGCAATGGAGATGATACGGTCTGCCACCTGGATGCCAGGAGGGGAGAGCTGATATTGACCACGAGATTCTATCGTAAAAATGACCTTTCCCTCTTTTGATTGCTGGAGAGTAAACTTTTTTGCCTTCTCGCTGACCCCATAAAAAATTCCAAGTCCAAGAAACTTAAGGGCTAATTCATCCATATCCCTGCCCGGATCCCCGGAGACCCCTTTACTCGCCTTCTCTAATTCCTTTTTGGGGTCTGTCTCCATATAACAGTCGCAGAATTCCTGTAGTCTCTGGTGATAATTCCGATCATCTTTGATCATTTGAACCTCCCCGTTTTTTTAATCAAAAGGTAATTATCCAAAGATTTAAATGCAAGAGTTTTTTTGACACAAGTCAATGAAATTTATCTAATGAATCGTTATAGTTAAATCAAAGACAAAATAAAGAGGTGGTTTAGATGGCAAAGCATATCGATCGAAACATGACGGTGAAAGAGGTTCTGGATCAATATCCGGAGACGGCAAAGGTTTTCCAGAAGTATAACCTGCTCATCGTTGGTAAATCCTGCGGACCCCATGAACCCATGGCCTTTTTTACAAAGGCCCACGGGGTTGAATATGAGCAGTTTGCCCAGGAACTTGAAGCAGCCATCTCTGAAAAGCCGGGAAAGATAGAAGCCATTGAGATTGATCCTTCTTTGATCGGCGATACGATCTACCAGAAGTTTGTTAAAACTGCGCTGATCGTCTCAGTAACGACAGGGTGCCTTTACGGAGCGGTCAAACTCTTTGAAGCTGGAATGGGCGGTTCTTTTGATGTCCTATCAAAGAGGGCAATTCAGATGCACGGTTCAAGCCAATTGATAGGATGGGTCGGCCTCTATATCATGGGGTTCTTTTATTTCATCCTCCCTCGTTTGAAAGGAACGACTCTGGTTGGAAGAAAATGGGCAAATCTCAGTTATTACCTGGTGCTCGCCGGGTTGATCATCCGTGCCCTTTTCTATTATGTTGAGGAATCGAATACGCCTCTTTATCCATTGATTGCAGGGGGTCTGGATACAGGAGCCGCAGCCATCTTTCTGGTTGTTTGCCTGAAGACCCTCAAACAGAGCAGAGAACCCAAAGGAATTCAGGATAATTTTCTTCTTGTCGGAATTGTTTGGTTTCTGATCAGTGGAATCGTTTACTCCATTCTCAATCTACAGCTCTATCTGGGTCAATTCCCATCAGACAATCCTTTGATCGCAGGTTCAGTTCCTCCTTATCTCTTCAGCGCCTGGGTGCATCTCTTTCTCATGGGGTTTGCCTTTAATTTCATCTTTGGCATCTCTGCAAAGACCCTACCTTCTTTTCTGGATACGCCCCCTGTTCGAGAAGGGTTAATCCGAAAATTCTTTTACATCTACAATATCGGCTTAATCGGATACGTCATCTCTGCGCTGACCAGAATTCAAGGAATCTATTTTGTGACCCTTCTGATCATCAGCCATTTTACCTGGTTCTTCATCGGTTCATTGAGGGTTTTCGAAAAGAAGGTGGGAGACCTGGATGATGTTCAGATGGATCGGAGCCACGAGCGCTTCATCCGTGTGGGTTACGGCTGGCTGGCAATCTCTTTCGGGGTTGCCCTCTTTCAACTTTTTTCAAAAGATCCTTATACCCAGCACATGTTAAGAGGGGCGGCGAATCATGGCTATACGGTTGGTTTTGTGAGCATGCTCATGATCGGCTATTCGATGAAGATGCTTCCTGTTTTTACGGGGAACCGAATCTGGAGTAATCGTCTGACCCATTGGACCTTCTGGCTTTTGAATATCGGCAATGGGGCCAGGATCGGATTTGAAATCCTTTCGGTCACAAAAAATCCGACCATCCATCATATTGTAGGATTCACCGGTTTTTTAGAGGTCCTCGCCCTGATCCTCTTTGGAGTCAATATATGGGTGACGATGACAAAGGAAGAGGCTTATGAAGAAAAGCCCATCGAGGTCTTTACCGGAAACGAAACCGTTTATGCCCTGACCGAGCAGTTTCCCGGGGTGATTCCGGTTTTGAAAGAGGCGGGGTTTGAGAAGATTACCAATCCACTTCTTCGAAAGACTCTTGGAAGGGCGATCACGATACGGAAAGCCTGTGAAGAGCAGAAGGTGGATTTTAACTCCTTAAAACCAAAGATCGAAACAGCCATGGGTAAGGTTTGATTCGTGGATTGTGGGAAAAGCTATTAGGATTTTAGAATTGGTAAATATCGAAATTCGAATATCGAAATCCGAAACAAATCCGAATTTTCAAAATCCAAATGCCTTAAACTTTTTCCCGAACATTTGGAATTTGGTCATTTGAGATTGTTTCGAATTTCGGATTTCGTGATTCGGATTTATGATCCGTCTAATAACATATCACTCCGCCACTGCAGGGTTGCCTTATACTCACAAATTAATTCACCTAGAAACTATCCTCCCATTTTATCGGTGAGGAGGATTGCTTCGGCAATGTCGCGCATGGTCTTCCGGCTGTCCATGCTGGCTTTCCGGATTCGTTTGAACGCTTCTTCTTCGTTCAGCCCATGCCGTTTCATTAAAATCCCCTTGGCTCTCTCCACCAGTTTTCGGATCTCCAGTTCTTCCTGGATGACCTTGGTTTTTACCATCAGCTCTGCGCTCTCAATACAGATGGCAGCCTGACTGGCAACAGCGGTGAGCATCTCCTTCTCAGCCTCGGTAAATTGATGGGAGTAAGAAGTATAACAGTTGATCACTCCGATCACTTTATCTTTTACGGCCAGCGGAACGCTGATCATGGATACCAGGCTCTCCTTCTGGGCCAGCTCTTTTTCCTTATACCGTGGCTCCTTCAAGACATCGAGAATGGCCAGGGGTTTTTTGGTCTGGGCCACATAACCCACCACACCCTCGCCTAATTTCAGGCTCCTTTCCTTAAGATATTCCTCGCTCATGGTCTGTGTGGCACGGATTTTGAGAGCCTTCTCTTCCTCATCGAGAAGCCAGAGAGAACATATCTTTGAGTCCATCACATTGGCCGTGACTGTTACGATCAGTTTTAAAATATCGTCTAAGTACCTATCCGATGAGATGGCTTTACTGATTTCGGTCAGAGCTTTGATCTGCTGTTTGTAGGAAGTCTTTTTGTAGAGCAAAGGCGGACTCCTTTCTCAGTCATTTGAATTTAATTTACAAAAAAGGTGAAGCGTTGTCAAATATAAGAAACCATTGGGGTTGACCGGAGAAGGGAGATTATGCTAAACCTGATCTATATATAATTTTTAATCAGAGGGGGACCGTATGGCTAAACTGGGTAAAAAAGACGTTTTACGGATTGCTAAGGAGAAAAAAGTCAGGTTTGTTAGGCTCTGGTTCTCCGATATCCTCGGTTTTTTGAAAAGCTTTGCCATCACCATCCGTGAGCTGGAGGCAGCTCTTGAAGACGGGATGGGGTTTGACGGCTCCTCTGTGGCCGGTTTCGCAAGGATTGACGAAAGCGACATGGTGGCAAAACCGGATCCATCCACCTTCAGAATTTTCCCCTGGAAGGCGAACGACCATGTCGTGGCAGTCATGTTCTGCGATATCCTCCAACCGGATGGAAAGCCCTATCAGAGTGATCCCCGCTGGGTGTTAAAAAAGAATTTAGAGAGGGCTCACAAGATGGGATACACCTTCAATGTGGGCCCTGAGCTGGAGTTCTTCTTTTTTAAAAACTCTTCGGGCAAACCGGAGCTTCTCGACTCAGGAGGCTATTTCGACCTGACACCCATGGATGTAGCAAGCGATCTCCGCAAACAGGCTGTGACAACCCTGGAAGAGATGGGAGTGCAGGTTGAATACTGCCATCATGAGGCAGCCCCCAGCCAGCATGAGATTGATCTCAAGTACAAGGATGCCTTGACCATGGCTGACAGCACGATGATTTACCGGCTGGTAGTCAAGGAAGTGGCTTTAAAAAATAATGTTTACGCCAGCTTCATGCCCAAACCCGTTTTTGGCATCAATGGAAGCGGGATGCATACCCATCAGTCCCTTTTCAAAGGGAGTAAGAATGCCTTTTTCGATCCTAAGGATGAGTACCATCTGTCGGCGATAGGTAAATATTATATTGCCGGCCTGATGAAGCATGCGCGGGAGATCACTCTGGTCACCAATCAATGGGTGAACTCCTATAAGCGGTTGGTCCCGGGTTATGAAGCGCCGGTCTATATCTCCTGGGCTCAGAAGAACCGGTCAGACCTTATCCGGATTCCGGTCTATAAACCCGGAAAGGAGCTTGCGACACGGGTGGAATACCGGTGTCCTGACCCTGCCTGTAATCCTTATTTAGCCTTCTCGGTGATGCTGGCTGCCGGACTGGAGGGGATTGAGAAGAAATATCCTTTAAGAGATCCGGTGGAAAGAAATGTGTATGAGATGGACGAGAAAGAGAGGAAAAAGTATCGCATTGAAACCCTGCCTGAGGATCTCTGGGAAGCCATTCAAGTCACTGAGAAGAGCGATCTGGTTAAAAAGGCATTGGGAGATGAGGTCTTCCATAAATTTATTGAGAACAAGAAGATGGAGTGGGAGCGTTACCGCGCCCGTGTCACGGATTATGAATTGGAGCAGTATTTTTCGATTTTATGATGGGTGTCAATTCCACCCTTAATAAACCTTCATAAAATCCCTCCCCACCTCCCTTTGCTAAAGGGAGGCAAAACACCTAACTTCCCCCTTTGAAAAAGGGGGATTGAGGGGGATTTGGGTTTTTGACATTTTTTCCCAGCAAATAAATTGATACTGTAATGGAGGAACAGATGGACCCAATCAGACAATGGTGGATTGAGGAAAAGGCGAAGAAGACGATTGAAAAACTGGAGACCCATGATTTTAAGGCTGTCTTTGTAAAGGATCAGAAAGGGGCAGTCGAAGAAATCTTAAAACATGTTACCCCTCAGCAGCGAATAGGGGTAGGGGGTTCTGTCACCATCCGAGGGCTGGGCATTCTGGAGAAGTTAGAAGCCCAGGGAAACGTTATTCTGAATCACTGGAAACCGGGGCTTCCAATGGATGAAGTTCTTAAGATCCGTAGAGCCCAGATGACCTGCGATCTTTTCTTGTGCAGCAGTAATGCGATTACCCTGAATGGGGAATTGGTCAATATTGATGGAGTTGGAAATCGTGTCAACGCCTCTGTCTTCGGGCCGGGCAAGGTCATCATCGTGGCTGGTTATAATAAGATCGTCGAGGATGTCCAGGAGGCGATCAAGAGGATAAAAAATGTTTCTTCCCCGCTCAATGCCCGGCGACTCAATATTGATGTCCCCTGTGCCAAGGTTGGAAGATGTGTGGATTGCAATTCTCCCAACCGAATCTGCCGGGCGGTTGTCATCCATGAGAGAAGACCACAGTTGACGGATATCCTGGTTATTATCGTTGGAGAAGAACTGGGGTTTTAATCTATTGTGGATTTAATATTGAAGTAACCCCACCCTACCTCCCCTTAGGTAAGGGGAGGAGAGGAGGGGTTATGAAATCCGAAATTAAATTGGGGGGTATAATAGATGGGAAAGATCAGAAGAGCGATTGTCAGTGTCTCGGAGAAGACAGGGGTGGCTTCCTTTGCAAACGCTCTGGCACAGATGGGAGTGGAGATCCTCTCGACAGGTGGGACTGCCAAGATGTTAAGAGAGCAGGGGCTCTCCGTCATGGACATCTCAGATTATACGGGATTTCCGGAGATGATGGATGGAAGGGTGAAGACCCTTCACCCGAAAGTCCATGGGGGGCTTTTAGGTCAGAGATCGAAGTCCGAACATGTCCAGAAGATGAACGAGCACGGGATTCTTCCCATTGACCTCGTCGCTGTCAATCTTTATCCCTTTGAAGCGACCGTTGCAAAAGAGAATTGCAGCCTTGAGGATGCCATCGAAAATATCGATATCGGCGGACCGACCATGCTCCGATCGGCAGCCAAGAACTATCCGGATGTGACGGTTGTGGTCGATCCCAGTGATTATGATGTAATCCTCGCCGAGTTAAAGGAGAAAGGAGAGGTTTCCGTAGAGACCAATTTCCGTTTGGCCAGGAAGGTCTTTCAACATACGGCCCGCTATGATGGAGCCATTTCCAACTATCTCGGTCAGATCGAAAAAGGAAAGAAAGCCCATGAATTTCCTGAGACCTTTACCTTTCAGGTGAGAAAGGTACAGGAACTTCGATATGGAGAGAATCCGCACCAAAAGGCCTCCTTCTACCGCGAATATTTATTGACAGAACCTTCTGTGTCAAATGCCGTTCAGCTTCAGGGAAAGGAGCTATCCTACAACAACATCCTTGATCTCGACTCTGCGTATGAGACCGTTAAAGAGTTCGAGGAACCAGCTGTGGTCATCATCAAACATAATAATCCATGTGGAGCTGCCATTTCTTTGGCGGGTCTGGTTGATGCTTATCGAAAAGCGAGGGATTGTGACCCGGTCTCGGCATTTGGCGGCATTGTCGGATTTAACCGGGAGGTCGATCAGGAGACCGCCAAAGAGATGCTCCCGATATTTCTCGAAGCAATCATTGCTCCGGGATTTAGTCCGGGTGCACTCGAGATTCTTAAGGCTAAAAAAGATCTGCGAATTCTTCAAACGCCGCCTCTATCTTCCTTAGCAGGTGCTCTTCAGAAGGGATTCGATTTCAGAAAGGTTGTGGGCGGACTTCTGGTTCAGGACCGTGACCTTGGCAAAGTTCCTATGGATCAATGGAAGGTCGTGACCAAGAGAAAGCCGAATGAAGCAGAAAAAAAGGCGATGGCTTTCGGGTGGAAAGTGGCCAAGCATGTCAAGTCGAATGCAATTATACTGGTGAGAGAGGATCGGACCATTGGAATCGGAGCAGGCCAGATGAGCCGGATTGATTCAACCCGGCTGGCCAAGATGAAAGCCCAGTCATCCACTCAGGGAACGGTACTGGCGTCGGATGCGATGTTTCCATTCAGGGATGGAATCGATGCTGGGGCAGAAGCAGGCGCTACAGCGATCATTCAGCCTGGAGGTTCGATTCGGGACGATGAGGTGATCGCAGCTGCAGACGAGTACAACATCGCCATGGTCTTTACAGGAATGAGACACTTCCGTCACTAACCTTGTTAGTGACGAAAGAAATCCGAAACTCGAAATCCGAAATCCGAAACAAATACGAAATTCAATTTTTCAAAAGGGGATTGATTGGGTTTTGAATTTTGGTCATTTAAAATTGTTTCGAATTTCGTGCTTCGGATTTCGAGTTTTGATCCCGAATTCAAAGCTACTGGAAGCACAACTAAAGTTTGATGCGGGGATAAAAATATGAAAGTGTTGGTAGTGGGTGGTGGTGGCAGGGAGCATGCCCTGGTATGGAAGATCGCACAGAGTCCGATTGTAGCAAAGGTCTATTGCGCTCCAGGAAATGCAGGAATATCCGAGCAGGCAACCCTCGTCCCCATCCAGGCGAATGATTTGAATGGCCTTCTCGATTTTGCCATGAAGGAAAAAATCAACCTGACGGTCGTCGGACCTGAGGAGCCACTTACCCGTGGCATTGTCGACCTCTTCGAGTCAAATGGGCTCTCCATTTTTGGAGCGAGCCGGAAGGCAGCCGAGCTTGAGGGAAGTAAAGCTTTTGCTAAGGAGATGATGAAAAAATATCATCTTCCCACCGGCGATTATGAAGTCTTCGAGGACCGAAAAAAGGCGATTGACTATATTCGCAAACAGGGCGCTCCCATTGTGGTGAAGGCGGATGGTCTGGCTGCAGGCAAAGGGGTGATCCTCTGTAAAACCGTGGAAGAGGCCATCCGGTCTGTTGATCAGATCATGGTGGAGAAGATCTTTGGGGAAGCAGGTAATCGGGTTGTGATTGAAGAATATCTGGTGGGTGAAGAAGCTTCTTATCTCGCCTTTACGGATGGGAAGTCCATTCTTCCTCTGGCATCCTCTCAGGATCATAAGGCGATATTCGATGGAGATGAGGGGCCAAACACCGGAGGCATGGGGGCCTATTCTCCTGCGCCTGTTGTCACAGAGGAAGTCAACCAGAGAATCGTTGAGAAGATATTGAGACCGATCATCCAGGGGATGGCAGAAGAGGGGAGGCCCTACAAGGGCGTCATCTATGCTGGTCTGATGATCCATAATGGTCATCCCAAGGTATTGGAATTCAATGCCCGGTTCGGAGATCCGGAGACTCAACCCGTGTTGATGCGCATGAAGGGAGATATTATCCCCATCCTCGCGGCTTGTATCAGCGGAAATCTCTCACGGTGCAAAATCGAATGGGAGAACAAGGCTTCGGTCTGCGTCGTCATGGCATCAAAAGGATACCCGGGAGCCTACGAAAAGGGCAAGGTGATTGGGGGTTTTCAAGAGACCTCTCGCATGGAGGATGTCTTTGTGTTCCATGCAGGCACAGCAATGGTTGATGGAAAATTCATCACCGATGGAGGAAGGGTTTTAGGTGTAACAGGTCTTGGAGAGAATATTCCTAAGGCCATTGGACGAGCCTACCAGGCCGTTGAAAAAATTTCCTGGGATGGAGTTCAATACCGGAAGGATATCGGTAAAAAAGCGTTGTGCTGGCTATAATAAAATTTGTAACCCCCCTTCATCTCCCAATTATTAAGAGTTTCAAAATAGTACCTATATGGGAGCAAGCGACGCAAAGACTCATAACCCCACCTAACCTCCCCTTATTTTAAGGGGAGGAACAAACCCCCCTCTTAAATTAAGAGGGGGAAGGGGGAGTTATAGGGGGGATATTGATTCCAATGTTTAAATAATCTCATGTCCATCGTAGGAAATCAGTAAGGAGACATTAACCCATGTACAAAATCGCGATAATTCCTGGAGACGGAACGGGTCCCGAAGTCGTGGCTGAGGGGCTGAAGGCTTTGAAAGCAGTCTCCGAAAAGTTCAACTTCAAATACCGACTGATTCATTATGATTTGAGCGGTGAGCGTTATCTGAAGACCGGAGAGGTGCTTCCTGATTCAACCCTGGAAGAGTTGAAAAAGATGGATGCCATCTATCTCGGAGCGATCGGTCATCCGGACATAAAACCTGGGATCTTGGAAAAAGGGATTCTGTTGAGGACCCGTTTTGAATTGGATCAGTATATCAATCTCAGGCCTGTAAAGCTTTACCCCGGCGTAGAAACCCCTTTGAAAGACAAAGGACCCGAAGATATTGATTTCATCGTTGTCCGAGAGAATACAGAGGGAGCCTATCTTGGAGCGGGAGGCATTCTTAAAAAGGGGACCCCCGACGAGATCGCGGTTCAAGAGGCGATCCATACCCGTAAAGGAGTGGAGCGATGTATCCGTTTTGCGTTCCAATATTGCCGGAAACGGAATAAGAAGAAAAAGGTGACGCTCTGCGGAAAGACAAATGTCCTCACCTATGCGTTTGACCTCTGGGAGAGGACGTTCAAAGAGGTGGCAAAAGAATATGGCGATATCGAAACCGATTATGCCCATGTGGATGCCATCTGTATGTGGATGGTGAAAAATCCGGAGTGGTTCGATGTGATCGTGACCGACAATATTTTCGGAGACATCATCACCGATCTGGGAGCGATGATCCAGGGAGGGTTGGGTATTGCCGCAGGCGGGAATATCAATCCCAAAGGGGTCTCGATGTTTGAACCGATGGGTGGCTCCGCCCCAAAATATACGGGGAAGGGGGTTGTTAGCCCCCTGGCAGCGATTGGAGCATGCCAGATGATGCTGGAGCATCTTGGTGAAGAGAAAGCGGCCAAGAACATCGAGAAAGCCATCATGAAGGTGGTTAAAACCGACGTGAAAAGTTTAAACGCCGGCAAGATGGGCTATTCCACTTCGCAGGTGGGAGATCTGGTGGTGGACTATATCCTAAAAAGTTAGGAGTTCGGAGTTCAGAGTTCGGAGAAATAAAAAATCTTCGATCTCCGAACTAATACAAACGACATAATTATCGTTGCAGTCATTGCGAGCCTTAAGGGCGTGGCAATCTCGTTTTTGCTTGGGATTGCTTCGTCGCTCCGCTCCTCGCAATGACACTCTACTTATGTCGTTTGTACTAAATTACTCCGAACTATCCGAAGGAGTAAAACATGGAATGGGGAATGAAGAATAGGTTGGCGCAGTTGATTCAGTCGGATGGGCATTGTCTCTTCTTGCCTATTGACCACGGCTATTTTCAAGGGCCCACCCGGAAACTGGAGAAACCCGGTGAGACGATCAAACCCTTGCTTTCCTATTGCGATGCACTTTTTGTAACCAGAGGAGTTCTTCGTGCCTCGATTGACCCTGAACATACGAAACCGATCATCCTCAGAGTCTCAGGGGGAACGAGCATGGTTGGGAAAGACCTCTCGGATGAGGGGCTAACAACCTCCATGGAAGAAGCCATCCGTCTCAATGTGGCAGCGGTAGGCATCTCCATCTTTGTCGGAAGCGAACACGAGAAAGAGAACCTTCTCAACCTTGCCAGACTGGTCGATGAAGGGGAAAAGTATGGCATCCCCGTGATGGCTGTGACTGCTGTGGGGAAGGAATTAGAAAAGAGAGATGCCCGCTATCTTGCTCTGAGCTCCAGAATAGCAGCGGAGTTGGGCGCAAGGATCGTAAAGACCTACTGGTGCGAGAACTTCGATAAGGTGGTTCATGGGTGTCCTGTTCCTGTAGTGATGGCCGGTGGACCCAAAGTGGATACGGATCTGGAGGTCCTCGAGTTTGTTCACGACGGAATGGAAAAGGGCGCCATCGGTGTCAACCTCGGAAGAAACATCTGGCAGAACGAGCACCCAGTACCCATGATTAAAGCTTTACGCGCCATCATCCACAAAAAAGCATCCGTCAAAGAAGCCAACGAAATATTCAAACAATATCAGGGGTCAGGCCGCAACATTCAACAACAAGATAAACGATAGGGAGGGACAGGGGTGTCAAGGCCGCTGAGGATTGAGTATCCGGGTGCATTTTATCATGTGACATCCCGTGGAAACGAGAGAAGGACGGTATTCCAAAGCAACCGGGATAGAGAGAAATTTCTCTCCTATCTTGAAACGACCCATGAGCGATATGGTGCTGTTATCCATGTGTACTGTTTGATGGGAAATCACTATCATCTTCTGTTGGAAACCCCTAGGGGGAATCTTTCGAAGATTCTTCATTATATCAATGGGGCATACACAACCTACTTCAATATCAAAAGAAGTCGATTTGGGCATCTCTTCCAGGGACGATTTAAGGGGATACTTGTCGATAAAGATGAATACTGTAAGGAGCTATCTCGTTATGTTCACCTCAACCCTGTCAGAGCGGGGATGGTAAAAACACCTTTGGAATATCCATGGTCAAGCTACCGGTACTTTGTGGGAAGAGACAAGAAGCCAGAATGGTTAACGACAGAATTTATCCTTGGGGACTTTGGGGGAGAGGGAGGGAGAGGGTTTAAAAAATACAGGGAATATGTGGAGAGGCAAGAAGACAAGAAACTTGATAATCCCTTCAAAAAAGTGATTGCGTCTACATTTTTAGGCAGCAAGGAGTTTATCGATAAAATCAGGCTGGAATATCTGGAAAAAAAGGAAATGGACAATCGTGACCTTCCGGCATTAAAGAAGATTTTGATTGGACCCTCTTTGGAGTCAATAGAGAAAGCTGTCCTCAAGAGAGTGGGAAGAAGTGATCCACTTTTTAAGAAAATCTGCATTTACCTGAGCTATCAGCGCAGTGGTTTGAATCTTAGGGAGATTGGGGAGTATTTTGGGATGCAGAGGAGTGCGATCAGCCAATTGAGCAGGAGATTTACGGAAGCGGTGAAGGGGAGCCAGGAATTGAGGGGGGTTCTCAGCAGAATAGAGAAAGAGGGCTTGTTGATTGTTGCGGCCTGACCCCTATGCTTTTACCTTTGATTGTTGCGGCCTGACCCCTATGCTTTTACCTATGTTTTTACTTTGTTTATCTTGACATAACTTTGTTATGATTTATAATTATGCGTGGTGTTAAGCGAAATAAAGGAGGGTAAAAACCGTGAGAGTCACTGTCAATGTCCCGGATCGAATCATCCATGACCTTAAATCTCATGCCACCCGAGAACGAAAATCGGTTTCTTCTTTAGTTACCGAATTTATTGAATTTGGTATGAAGGACAAGAGAAAGAGAGCGGCAAAAGAAAATATTTTACAGATGATAGGAAAGGTGAAAGTAAACAAGAATGCTCTTAAGATGCTCGATAAGATGAGGTCCGAGGATGATCGGGCTTGATACCGGTTTTTTCATAAAACTCTTGCGGAATGACCTCCAGGCCACTAAGGTATTTGAAAGTACCCATGATGATACAGATTTATGCGTTTCCTGTTTAACATTTTTTGAGCTCAAAAGACTATCTCTTAAAGGAGCTGTAGAACAAAATGCAATAGACACTCTAATAGAAAGTATCCTCTCTCTCTGCCGAATCTCGTGGCTCGACAACAAAGAGATTCACGATATTGCCGCCAGTCTCTCATATGGTTTGGGGATTCCGGCAATTGATTCATTAATTTTAGCGGGGTTCATTTCAAACGGTTCCGAGACGATCTATACCACCGATCCCCATATGGGTAAATATACGAAGAAAGGTGTTCAGGTCATTAAACTATAAAATAAAAATTAGGAAACCATAAAAGATGAAAGTGGCCATGTATTATAATAACCGGGATGTACGGCTGGAGAAGATGCCGGTCCCAACCATCGGTCCCGGAGAATTATTGGTGAAGGTGGTTGCCAGCGGAATCTGCGGCAGCGATGTGATGGAGTGGTACCGGATCAAGAAGGCTCCACGGGTGCTCGGTCATGAGATTGCGGGAGAGATCGTTGAAGTAGGGAAGGGGGTTCAAGGTTACAACATTGGTGATCGGGTCTTTGTGTCGCACCACGTCCCCTGCAATACCTGTCATTACTGTCTGAATGGCCATCATACGGTCTGCGATACACTTCGGACGACCAACTTTGATCCAGGAGGTTTTGCGGAATATATCCGTGTTCCAGAGATCAACGTGGACCGGGGCACGTTCATACTGCCCGAAGAGATTTCTTTCGAGGAAGGGGTTTTTATTGAGCCCCTGGCCTGCGTCCTCAGAGGGCAGAGATTGGCCAAATTAAAACCCGGCCAGAGCGTCTTTGTGATCGGGAGCGGGATTTCCGGAGTTCTTCATATTGCGCTGGCAAAGGCATCGGGTGCAGGAAGGGTGATTGCATCCGATATTAATGACTTTCGATTGAAATCAGCCAGACAGTCCGGAGCGGATGAAATCCTCCTTGCAGAAGAGGTGAGTCCTGAAAGGATTCGTGCGATCAATCAAGGACGGTTGGCTGATTTGGTGATCGTCTGTGCTGGAAGCCAATCGGCTTACCGACAAGGATTCTTAAGCGTTGACAGGGGAGGGACGGTTTTATGTTTCGGACTCCTTCAGCCGGGAATCGATCTCTCTTTTCCATTTTTCGATTTCTGGAATGATGGAATCACCTTACTACCGACTTATGGTGGAGCGCCCATTGATATCCTTCAGGCCATCGAATTGATTCAGGCCAAGCGTCTTCCGCTTCGAGAGATGATCACCCATCGTCTCCCTCTGGCTGAGATAAAGTTGGGATTTCAACTTGTCGCTGAAGCCAAAGAATCCATCAAGGTGATCATCAAACCCCACCGGTAAAATTCCATGTCCGAAAAAATTCTTCAAATTCAGAAAGATTATCTCCAAAAAACCTGGGCGCGCCCAATTAAAGAGCTCGAAGAAGCGATTCCAGCGAGATGCGAGGGTAGCGCTTTCCGTTTTCAGGCTTTTGGGGAGCCCTGCGAAGTCCATCGGGATGAGATCATTCTCGGTGGAGAGCTCCTTCGCGGTGCAGAGGGTATTCTCATTGCCATATATGCCAGTCTTGTCACAACCGAGCCCGTTCAACTCCAACCCCTAAAAGCGTTTAGGCAGTTTCCAGGAGGAATGGGTTATCAACCCGCCTTTGCCATGAATGCAGAAAGGATTCTCATTCCTCATGTTGAATCCATTCAGAAGAGGAAAGAAGAACTCATCGCCCGCTTTTCCGGAAATCTTAATATGGATGTCAAGAGATATGATTTCTCTTTCACTCTCTATCCTCTGCCCAAGATTCCTCTCTATTATCTATTCAACCTTCCCAACGAGGAATTTCCTGCCACGGTGACCTGCCTTTTCAGCCCCAATGCCGATCTTTTTTTACCCGTTGAAGGAGTTGCCGACACCGCCGAATACACCGCCAAAAAGATCATTCAATTGATCACAGAATTAAAAAGTTAAAAATTTGGTTCATCCGGGAATTGAGTGGGTAACCTCCCCTTATGAGGCTGTGTCGTACTTAGCCATTCGCCCTTCGACATGCTCAGGACAAACGGCTAAGTGATTGATTTTTAACATGCCTTGTTCCGTTCATGATGAGGCTCTCGAACCATGAACGGAATTCAGACACAGCCTCTTCCTAACCCCCCTTCATCCCCCCTTAAGCTAAGAGGGGGGAACACAAGAGGGGGAAAAGCACCCATAAAAAAGCCGGATAAATCAAAATTTTAAACCAAAAACTTTGAACTTATAAATATCCCTGTTTCTTGAGGTTGATCATCAGGATGGAGATAGCGGCTGGGGTAACGCCTGAAATCCGTGAGGCCTGGCCGAGGGAGTGCGGTTTGATTTTAAGGAGTTTTTCCATCACCTCCGTGGTGAGTCCAATGACAGAGCCAAAATCAAAATCTCCTGGGAAATTGGTTTCCTCTAACTTTCTAAAACGTTCAATCAGTTCCATCTGCCTCTGAATATAACCATCGTATTTGACCTGGATTTCGACCTGTTCACTCGTTCCTTTTTTAAGGGGTTTTAATTCGGGGACAAATTGAAAGAGATGCTCAAAATGAATTTCAGGCCTCTTCAATAGTTCACGAAGAGAGGCTTCTTTCCTGAGAGGTGTGCATCCCCATTGATGAAGGATTTCATTGATCTCTCTGGTAGGAGTGATTTTTGTTACTGAAATTTTTGAAAGAGTTTTTTCAATCGTCTCCTTCTTCTCAAGGAAAACCTTATAATCTCCCTCATTCACCAATCCAACCTGAAAACCTTTCTCCCTTAATCTCAAATCGGCGTTGTCTTCTCTCAGGTAGAGGCGATACTCCGCACGTGAGGTAAACATCCGGTAGGGCTCGGCAGTCCCTTTTGTGACGAGGTCATCGATCAAGACACCAATGTAGGCATCGGAACGTTTCAGAATCAGAGGGTCTCTTCCCTGGATAGAAAGGGCGGCATTGATTCCTGCGATCAGTCCCTGGGCCGCAGCTTCCTCATAGCCGGAGGTGCCATTGATCTGCCCGGCGTGATATAGCCCTGCAATCTTTTTTGTTTCGAGAGAGGGTCGGAGTTCTGTAGGGTCAACAAAATCGTACTCTATGGCATAGCCCGGCCTGATGATTTCGACCCTCTCAAGCCCTTTGATCGACCTGAGCATTTGCATCTGGATGTCGAGTGGGAGGCTGGTGGAGATTCCATTCGGGTAGATTTCGTTCGTATCTTTTCCATCGGGTTCGAGAAAGATCTGGTGTCTCTTCTTATCGGCAAAACGAACCACCTTGTCTTCGATCGATGGACAGTACCTGGGGCCGATCCCTTTGATGATGCCACAATATAAAGGAGACCGATCAAGGCCGCTCTTGATGATCTCGTGAGAGGCGAGGTTGGTATAGGTGATGTAGCAGGGGATCTGCTCCCTTTCAATCTTCTCAGTTGAAAAAGAGAATGGAATCGGAGGCTCATCTCCAAACTGTGGGGTGAGTTCGGAATAGTCGATGGTATTGCTGTCGAGTCTGGGCGTGGTGCCCGTCTTCAGTCTTCCTATGCGAAATCCCAATTTTTTGAGCGATTCGGATAAGCCTACGGAGGGAGGATCGCCCATCCTGCCAGAGGGGAAATGCGTCAGGCCGATATGAACCAATCCATTCAAAAAGGTTCCCGGGGCAAGAATAAGTGTCGTTCCACAGATGATATCATCCGAATCTGTTTTCACTCCGACGACCTTATTCCCATCAACGATAATTTCTTCAACGGTTGCCTCTTTGATAGAAAGATTTGCCTGTTCCTCAACCGTTCTTCTCATTCTGAGGCGGTATGCCTGACGATCCGCCTGTGCTCTTGATGACCTAACCGCTGGGCCTCTGGTGGTATTGAGTTGTTTGAATTGAATTCCTGTTTCATCCGTGGCCTTCGCCATCTCGCCGCCCAGGGCATCGATCTCTTTGACCAGATGGCCCTTGGCCAGGCCGCCAATAGCGGGGTTGCAGGACATATAACCGATCTGTTCTATCTTTTGTGTGATGAGAAGGGTAGGGTGGCCCATCCGGGCAGAGGAAAGGGAAGCCTCAATGCCGGCATGGCCACCACCTACGACGATGACATCGAATTCTCTCATAGTAATGTTATTAGGGTTCGAGGATTCAAGGATTCAAGGGTTCAAGCTTATAATATTTTAGTTCTTCACTAGACTCCTTGGCCACTCGACCACTTGAACCCTCGGCAGGCTTTGACGCAGATGCCGCAGATATTATGGCTGAAATGGAGGGTTTTTGAAAAGACTTTCAATTGCTCGTAACATCGAACATGATCAAAATCCTCCGGTCTTTCTTTAATGGCTTTCGCCGGGCAGACTTTTATGCAGGCTTTACAGGAACCGCAGTCTTTTTCCAAGGGAGAATTAACCTCAAGGGGGAGATCGGTGAGGATGGTGACAAGGCGAGTTCTGGAGCCGAATTTTTGATTGACGAAGAGATTGTTCCTGCCGATCCACCCCAATCCAGTTGCACAGGCGACATGTTTGTGAGAAAGATGGCCTCTCTGGGTTTTCCAGTCGAGGATCTGCGAAGCCGCAATGGGCATGGCCTGATATCCTAAGTTCTGAATGGCTGAAGTAACGACGAGGCCGATCGTATCGAGGAGAATATTGACTCGCTGGTAATGATGAAAGTAATGAGGGGTGGGGGCGTCCTCAATTCCTTCGAGGATCTGGTCAGAGAGATGATATCCCGCGGAGATGGCAAAAGGAAGCCGGTCAATGGTACCCGGGGGCAGAAGGATATCTTCTTTTTTAAAACGACTTAAATCAGCCGTCCCAAAAAGAGAAGCGCCCCAATTACGGCACAGGGATTCTATCTCATTAAAATTATTTTTTGGATTTGTCATAGAATGAATTGTGACTTTGGAATTGATTAATTGCAAGGGACCCTCCAAACTCGGATTTCGGAATGCGGATTTCCGAATTATTAATCCGTCCAAAATTGTATAGACACGGAATCTAAATCTTTCCTTCGTTCCCTTTGCCAAAGGGAGGAATGGCCTCGCTTATAACCCCCCTCTATTCCCCCCTTAAATTAATGGGGGAGGAAGGGGGGTTACGGGAGACTTTCCGAATAGCATGTCTTTTCAATTATGGACTCCTTAATAAAGTCCGCACTCCGCAATCTTCATTCCGGAATGGAATTAGCGGAATTTGATTTTCATTTCTTTTATCTTCGTGCGGAGGGTGTTGCGGTTGATTCCGAGAAGCTGGGCGGCCGAGGTCTGAACATAACCCACTCGTTCCATTGCCGATTTGATCAGGATTTTCTCCACGAGGGAAACGATATCATCCAGCAGGCCGGTTCTGCTCTTGGACTCCACGTAGGGGTCGATTTTATTCAAAACCTCAGTCAGTCTTTCCTGGAGTATCTCTTCCAGTAGAGAGGTTTTTTTGATTTTTTTCGCTCCATCATGATGTTCTGTTTTCTTCAGATGATGATTGTTGACCACCGGAGAGAGAATGGCCGAGAGGATAGAAAGAAAATGGAAGTCTTCGGCAAACTCATCTCTGGATCCATAAAGAGGGGTGATATTCATGATGCCGATGGATTCGTTCTCAATGACGAGAGGGATACAGAGCAATGGCGGCTGGATTTTATGCAATGGCTTTGGAGCCTTCGAGGTTTCATCATAAAAGGGTTCCTGGCTGACATTCTGAATAGGCATGGGTTGCCTAACTCGCAGAACCTCGCCCATGACTCCTTTTTCGCACGGGCCCTGATGGGGGTGGGCATCCCATTCCATTCCATAGAGGGCTTCTACATGAAGAGAATCCTTCTTGCTATCCCGCAACAGGATGGCCGCATAACTAACCGGAAAATGTTGAGAGAGTGTGGTCATGACCCCTATGAAATATTCCTGAAATTGACTCAAAGGTGGAAGCATGGAGATTTCATAGAGACTCCGCAATTCAGGGTTGGTTCTCGGGTTAGCATAAAACGATGAGGACATTTTTTACCCCGTTAGAAATCCCCGCAACTCTGCTGCGGGGATGGTGGTTGTTTCTTTTTTACTCCTGAATCATGTTCAATGTTCGATGGTTGATCATCTGGGTTCAATGGGTATGCCTGGGCGAAATTACCAGACTACTGTAATCAAACCGCAGTCATATTTCAAGGAATTTTTTAACAGGGATTTTTAAAATAGGGTAAAACAGCACCCTCAAGGGGGAGCGGATATACCCAGGAAAATATTTGATGGATTTTTCTATAGTGCCATGTTATTAATCCGTCCAAAATTGTATAGACACGGAATCTAAATCTTTCCTTCGTTCCCTTTGTCAAAGGGAGAAATGGCCTCGCTTATAACCCCCCTCTCTTCCCCCCTTAAATTAAGGGGGGAAGAAGGAGGGTTACGGGAGACTTTCCGAATAGCATGTCTTTTCAATTATGGACTCCTTAATAATTGAGATGGGAATCTATCACCAACTCATTTAAATACAGGAAGAGGAGAGGAACCAAGATGAAAACAAAGGCTGCTCTTGTCTATGAACACAAGAAACCCCTGGTCATTGGGGAGCTTAACTTAGAGCCACCTAAAGATAAGGAGGTTCTGATCCAGTACTGGGCCGCGGGTTTATGTCATAGCGATGTTTCTGTGCGGGATGGCGTCTTTCGCATGCCTCCCATCCCCTGTGTTCCCGGGCACGAAGGAGCGGGTGTTGTTCTGGCGGCAGGACCCGGAGTCACGCGGGTGAAACCCGGGGACCATGTCCTTGTCATGTGGGTTCCTGTCTGCGGCCAGTGCTATTACTGCCTACGGGGCCAGTTCCAGCTCTGTGCGGATCGCGATAAGACTCGACTCGGGAGGATGCTCGACGGAACGACAAGGCTGACGGATGGAAAACAGGAGATTCACAGCATGCTCGGGGTAGGGACGTTCAGCCAGTATAATGTGGTGAGCGAGCAGAGTATTCTCCCCATGGATAAAGAGATCCCTTTCGATATTGCGGCTCTCTTTGGGTGCGCGGTGATCACTGGCATCGGAGCCGTGTTGAACCGGGCGAAAGTCCCGCCTGGAAGCCGTGTCGCCATCCTTGGATTGGGGGGAGTCGGTCTCAACCTTGTCCAGGGTGCCTATCTGGCAAACGCCACACAGATCATTGCCATTGATCGTTTCAAACAGAAACTCGACATAGCCAAGCAATTTGGCGCCACTTACCTCATCGATGCCACTCAAGAGAACCCCGTCGAACGCATTCAAGAATTAACAAACGGCATGGGCATTGACTTTGCTTTTGAAGCCATCGGCAAAGCAGAGACGATTGCGATGAGCTACCAGTTCCTTCGCCGTGGAGGCACGCTGGTGCTTGTTGGGATTCCGGATGGAGAGGCACGGTTTCCTCTTCCCCTTCAAGAGATGGTTCAGTTTGAGAAGGCTGTCCTCGGTTGCTACTATGGTTCGGGAGACATTCGCCTCGGATTGAAGACGATTCTTGACCTCTATAAGACAGGTCGGCTCAAGACAGACCTGATGATCTCACACCGCTACTCTCTGGAAGAGATCAATGTCGGCCTTGCGGATATGGAATCGGGCAAAAATGTGAGGGGAGTCATTGTCTATTGAAGGACTCGATAGAAAGGACTTTTAACATTATCCCCATTTCATTCACCCTATCACTCCCATAAAAGGGTTTTCTCCTTGAAGTCTCTTTTCTAATTCATTAAAATGCACTCCGTATGAACGAGGTGACGAAGAGCATGAAACCCCGGTTGGTCGTTGTGCTCGGGCCGACTGGAGCCGGAAAGTCAGGCCTTGCCATTGAACTGGCCGAAGCGTTCGGGGGTGAAATCCTCAATGCCGATTCCATGCAGATTTATCGCTACATGGATATTGGCACAGCCAAACCGACATTGGACGACCGGCAGAGGGTCAAGCACCACCTGGTGGATCTGGTTACTCCGGACCAACCCTTTCATGCAGGCCTCTATCGAATGCTCGGGAGAAGTGCCATTGATTCCTTATATCGGAAAAGAATCCCCATCTTTGTCGTGGGCGGGACGGGTCTCTATATCAAAGCGCTTACGCAGGGACTTTTTACCAGTCCCAGGATTGATCCATCTGTGCGAGAGAAATTGAAGGATGAGGCAAAACAGAAGGGGAGGGAGTTTCTTTATCAGAGGTTGAAAGAGGTGGACCCGGAAGCGGCAGACCGGATCCATTCCAACGACCTTTTCCGAACGATCAGGGCGCTGGAGGTTTTTGAATCAACCGGTCTCCCAATCACTTTCTTCAGGGATCAGCATCGTTTTGGGGATCGGCCCTATCTCACACTTAAGGTCGGTCTGGAAATGGACCGCAATAGACTTTATCGCCGTCTCGAAGAGAGGGTAGACCGGATGATTGAGAGAGGATTACTGCGAGAAGTGGAAGGTCTGCTGGAGATGGGTTATGGCCGGGGATTGAAGCCGATGCAGAGTCTGGGTTATAAACAGATGGTCCAATTCCTTTCGGGTGAATTGGAATGGGATGAAGCGGTGAGGCAGATGAAGAGAGATACCCGCCATTATGCGAAGCGACAATGGACATGGTTCAAGGCGGATGGAGAGGTGCAGTGGCGGGATGAATCTATTGATCGGAAGAAGGTTTTTGAAGAAGTCAGGTCATATTTAAAAGGGGAGGGTTGAGAGTGATGATGAAGAATCAGATCAATGTACAGGATCAGTTCCTAAACCGGATCCGGAGGGACCGAAGTCATGTTGTTGTGGAACTGACCACTGGCCGCAAACTCGAGGGGGTTGTTCACAGCTTTGACAACTTCTGTCTCATTCTTCGAGGCAAGGGGGATGAGTTGGTCTATAAGCACGCTATTTCTTCTGTCACAACCGGTGAAAGGATAGAACTCTTCGAACAGAAATAGAAAGAAGGAGAAATTAAATCTCAAACGTCATAACAGGCTCCCCATCATGGAACCTGTTGCCCGGGTCAATCGTAATGGAAGAACATGATCTCAAACCGATACTGGAAGGCATCCTGTTTGTATCGGAATCACCGGTGAAGCTGGATACGTTAACGGAGATTCTTCGCGAATGGGACAAAGATGCCCTTTTGGAGGGGATTGATCGGCTCAGGAAAGAGTACGAGGAAGATTCGAGAGGACTTGAGCTGGTTGAAGTGGCAGGCGGATATCAGTTTCGGACCAAACCCCGATGGGCGCAGTGGGTCAACCGGCTGAAAAAATCGAAGCCAGTGAAGTTGAGCCAGGCCGCTCTCGAGACGCTGGCCATCATTGCCTATCGACAGCCCGTCATTCGACCGACGATTGAGATGATTCGGGGAGTGGATTCGGGAGGGGTGCTCCGGTCCCTGTTGGAGAAGGGGTTGATCCGAATCGCGGGGCGTAAAGAGATTGCCGGACGGCCGCTCATTTACGGGACGACCAAAACCTTCCTCGAACTCTTCAACCTCAATACCCTCTCCGACCTTCCTACCCTTAAAGAAGTTCAGCCGCCTCCGGAGATGGAAACCGTTTTAAAAGAAGAGAGTCCTACACCTCCCACCGATGAAACAGGAGATTAGATGTTTGTGGTCAAAGGGTAGAAATCCGAGGTGAGAAGTTATTAAGGAGTCCATAATTGAAAAGACATGCTATTCGGAAAGTCTCCCGTAACCCCCCTTCCTCCCCCCTTAATTTAAGGGGGGAATAGAGGGGGGTTATAAGCGAGGCCATTCCTCCCTTTGGCAAAGGGAACGAAGGAAAGATTTAGATTCCGTGTCTATACAATTTTGGACGGATTGATAAGCTCAAAACTCTAAACACTAAATGACAACGTTCAGGACATCGTTCATAAGCAAACACTTAAAGCTGTTAAAAGCCATGATAGGCCTGAGTTATAAGCTTTATCCGGTTCGTCATTCCGGACTTGATTTAGCCTGCCCCGCACTTGATGTGGGGGAATCCAGTGTTTTTCTGGATTCCTGCTTGCGCAGGAATGACAGGCCTCGCATGATTTAGGTCGCTACGTATTAAATCCCCAACAAGTCGGGGGTTAGATATTACAATGGGACTTGAGAGAATTCAGAAGATACTGGCCAGGGCGGGGATCGCTTCGAGGCGGGAAGCAGAGAGGATGGTGCTTGAGGGAAGGGTGATGGTTAACGGCAAAGTCGTTGATCAGCTCGGCTTCAAGGCCGATCTCTCTAAAGATCATATTAAAGTCGATGAGAAACGATTATTCCGGCCCGAGCCCAAACTTACTTTACTACTGAATAAACCGAGGAATTGTCTCTCCACAGTCAAAGATCCTGCAGGAAGACCCACAGTGATGGATCTCCTCAAGGGGGTAAGGTGGAGGGTCTATCCAGTGGGGCGTCTCGATTTCGATGCCGAAGGGGTTCTCCTGTTGACTAATGATGGGGACCTTGCCTATCAACTCTCTCACCCGAAATTCTCCATACCGAGAACCTACTGGGCCAAGGTAGAAGGCATTCCCGAGAAAAAAGAGTTGATGCGTTTGAAGAGAGGTGTGATGCTCGAAGATGGGGAGGCGCGGGTTGTCTCTGTTCATATCCTCCGCCAGATGGAGAAACATTGCTGGATTGAAGCGGTGGTCGCCGAAGGAAGAAACCATCTAATTAAGAGGCTTTTTTCTGCTATCGGTCATTCTGTCCTCAAGCTGAAACGGGTTGGATACGGACCCATCAAGCTTGAACACCTTCCCACAGGCCAGTATCGTCAACTAACAGATGAGGAGATGAGAAGCCTGAGGAAGATGATAGAGGATAAAAGGCAGTCATCAGTAATCAGTCGTCAGTGATCAGTGTAAAATGAAGGACGAAAAAAGAGGGACGAAAGACGATAAAAGGCAGTAATTAATACAAGCGCATTAAATCCTTTTAAATGTCATTGCGAGCCCAAAGGGCGTGGCAATCTCATGAGATTGCTTCACTTTGTTCGCAATGACACATGATGGATGTCAATTTATTTAAGTCGATCACTATAGTAAAACGTGGAAGATCATTAAAATGATTACGGGCATTGAGATAAAAAGGAAGATGGTTCATCTGGCCACGCTCGTCATTCCCGTTGGCTATGCCCTGACTACTGATCAAACCCTTCTGACTTTTCTCATCCCGTTCTTTTTAGTGTACCTTGCAGTTGATCTTCTTCGCCATTTTCACAAAGGGTTGGCTTCGCTGTTCCAGGAACATTTTTTCGGCCGGGTACTGAGGGAAAAGGAAAAACCAACTCTGATGGGTTCAACCTTTTTTCTCTTTGCCTCTATCCTGACAATTCTACTTTTTCCGAAACCGATTGCGATTGTCAGTTTACTGATCCTTATCCTTTCGGATACGGCCGCTGCCCTTGTAGGAAAAGCGATTGGAAGGATTTCGATCTTCGGAAAGACTCTCGAAGGGACGATGGCCTTTATCTTCACCTCCCTTCTGATTGTATGGATTTATCCTGACGTGGATCGATTCTCTGGAAGTTTTGCCGCATTAGGGGCTGCGTTGATTGAGTTGCTGCCCATCCCTTTAGATGATAATCTCACCATTCCCCTGATTGCCGGGGCCATTATGTTTTATGGAATGGGATGAGGGATGGAATGTTCTCCAATCCCCCCAAAACGCTTTGAATTTCACCCTCCGAATTGATCTCTGCAACGGCCGAATGGATTTTCAGCTCATTAAAAAGAAATGAGAATGCCTCTCCCGATTCCTTTAAAAGCGCTCCTCCAGCGAGAGGGTCGAGGCTGATAACGGGTTTATCAAATTTTTTGATAATATTGCATGCCTGAGTAAAATCAAACAGGATTTTGCTCTTATTGACAGGAATGGCATAACCTGCCATCTCAAGGGGTTTTGCCTTTGGCAGGGTAAACGTTGCCCACTGCCCGGAGAAGATGGGGATGAAGCCTTTGCCTCTGGTTTCCGATACCATCTCCTTCAGAAGATCGCTCCTTCCCAGCCCCAATAACCAGTCCGCATATTTTCCCCCTATCATCAGGAACGGGACTCCCTGAAGCGGAAAAAGGGAGAGGCTTTGATTGAAGCGGGATGAGTCAAACATCATCCGGTCAATCTCCTTCTGTGTTAGCACTTCGCCGACAGAGAAGGCAGGGAAAAGTTTATTGACTAACTCGGAGGGGATGATATTTCTTGCGATGGTCGAGACGACCTTCGATTCAAACTGATGGAGAGGCTTCCCTGTGAGGGAGATTCCGGACTCCACCCCCAGATAGCCAAACCCCGTAAGGGTTTCATCCTCGGTGGACTCCCTTAGCCTCTTAAAAGATTCGAGGTGTTTGGCTGTGGGAAGGAAAAAACAGTAACCCCCCATTTCATAGACCTTCTCCATCAGGGAGTATATGTCCTGAACGGAGGAAGAAGCCGGCCGAATGGAACAGATGACCCTCTGAATCCGTTTCTTTTCAAGAATGGCGATAGGCAGATGCATGATACTTCATTCTATACTCTTCTCCCGCCTTTTTCAATTCTCATTTCGCCCTAATTCCACATGGCCGCGGGGCCACCGTCGAATAATGAAAATCCGTAACCCCCCACTATTCCCCCCTTAGTCTAAGGGGGGATGAAGGGGGGTTAAAGATGTAATTTTCTACTTAATGAGAGACCTTTTAAGCTCCCTTTCTTCCCTTTTCATCGAGGGATGAAAGTTTCTCAAAGGTGGTCTGCGGTTGGAAGGGACCCGGGCCCAATTTACTCGACGGCCGGTAATAGACGACTTTTCTTCTTTCGACGGGAAATCTCAAAGAGATGGTAGTCTTCTGTTTCTTCTCATCCTCCTCGAACTTCATGACCCCTCGGTTTTTCCTGACGACCTCGTCAGCCAGGCGAAGCGTCAGGTCTAAAATCCCCTTTTTCTGGCGGGCTGAAACCCCCAATGCAGGCTCGATCTGGGCCGGTGTCTTCTGATTGTCCGTATAGACCATTAAAATCTCAATCTGCTTTTCTTCCCCGGGGCCCGGAGCCGCCGGCTCGCCGGTTTCCTTTTGCAGGCCAAGGGACCTGGTGTACAGCCCGATCGCTCCGCCGGAGGGTGCCGAGGCAAACACGTACTGGAGAAGACAGTTAAAAATATACCTCAACTGGTCGTCGGGAATGGCGGTCTCGGGGAGGTTCTTTTCGAGTTTTTTGAACAGCCTGATCTTCCCCGTCTCCAGCTCAATCCGGCATTTTTCCAGCTCCTCCTCGAGGAGCGTGATGATCGTGTCTGTTTTCAGGATCGGGTTGTTGATCCGGATATAATTGAGAAGGTTGGTCTGTACCAGGTCGGTCTTCTTAAGCTCATCCGCAAGCATCTGGCTGAGCAAAGCAATGAAATCCTTGTCTCCGCATTTATTATGATGAGTCCTGGTGAAATTCCTTATCTCTTTGAGCTTATCCTTGAACTGGTCGATCAAATCGATGAAAAAGGGGAACAGGAGAAAAGCGATCCGCTCGTTTGGAATGATCTGTTCCTTCGGCTCGGAAAGTTCTTTGACAGGCCCGCTTGGGCGGGATGCGGATTCGATCTTTTGAAACTCATCCAGGAAGTCAAAATACTTGTCATGTTCCATGGTTCTTCTCCTTATTAAAAATTAAAATAAAAGTGTCAGTGTCTGTGTCAGTAAACCCCGTTACCTTTCAAGGGCTAATAAGCAATTTCAATGCCAGCGGTCAAAATATTACCAGTTTGATTCTCCTGTATTCTTAACAGGTTACCAGAACAAACCGTATTCCATCCGCATTCATTAGAAAAAGAGTCGAAGAGTAAGTGCCGGTAACCAGTTGGAAAAATAAAACATTCAATACATAACAGCATTCATGTAATCCGGAAGGCCGGGCGGTCCTCCGACTCTCCTATCCGGATGGAATACCTGTATGGGGGGCCTGCTGGAAGTATAGATGAATTTGGACGAAATGTGGGAAAAACTTGCCAGGAGGGTGTTCATTGTTGTAGAATAAAACCATTCCATCGCTTCCGTCCTGGGGAAAAGACTGAAATTTCAAATGGATGTAAGCTCAATAGACACAAAAATCATGGCACACAGATTGCTTCTCTGATTCATATGCAATCCATTTCAAAAACAAAAAAAACTGCAGGTCATGGAGTCTTTTCACTGCTCACCCTGAGCCTGATATTCTCTCTTCTCATCATCTCATTTTCCCATTATCTCATTATCTCTGAAGCCTGGTCAGCCACCTACTACGTGGACGCCACAAACGGCAATGATGCGGGCCGTGGCCTCAAAAACTTGCCGAAAACTTTCAGCCTATTGCAGAGAGACGCGGTGTATCGGCTGACACGCTCATAAGCCTGTTGGGTGAGAAGAAGTTTCAAAAGCAGGCTACATGAGTCTGTCATCTGAATGAAAGAATAAGAATTTGCAAAGTTGTATTTGAACCAACGTCCCCTTTATCAGGGGCGCAAAATCTAAATTCACGTATGTAGGGTCTGACCACTCACCTTGGCGATCGGAAGATCGGAGAAACTTTTGGTCCCCAACGCGAAAATTAAAATAGTTAATTAGTCATGTCTGAGCCTACTTCAATGACCTCCGCGCCACTGTCTGTGGATTGTCAAGTACTTAAGTTGTTTCAGAACCTACGTCCCCTCCTCTCTCCAAAAATTAAGTGAATGCAAGATTTATTTTATTAAAAAATCCTAATGGTTTTACCACATTGGCCAGGAAGGGGGAGGAAAGATTTTAAATTTATCTGGAAAAATTCCCACTTGACTCCTTTTGCCTGTATATGACAGGAAAGGGATGGCCGGAGAGGTGTATAAGGGCAGGTTTTTATTACTTGAAACATGCCGGGGTCCATAAAAAAATATAAAAATGGCAGGGGTTGCCATTTTTATGAAAATTGATTAATTAGAAAATACCGTTCCTAACCCCCCTTCATCCCCCCTTAGTCCAAGGGGGGAATAGAGGGGGGATTGGTTTTTTTTATGAAGAATTTAATGGAAAGGAAAGGCAACGGCCAACCGAGCGGGCTTCACAAAAAGAGCTGGGTCCGGAACGTGCTTATTGCCGCCGGAACTTTTTTTGTGGGGATCGGAGTCCTTGGAATCTTTTTGCCCGTGTTGCCCACCACCCCTTTTCTCCTGCTGGCCGCGGCCTGCTATGCGAGAAGCTCCGAACGCTTTTACCACTGGCTCCTGAACCACAGGTGGTTTTCAAAATATATCCGGCATTACCGGGAAGGGAAGGGGGTCCCCGTCAGGGCAAAAGCCATTGCCATTTCTCTCATCTGGGTGACCATTTTATTCTCTGTGATTTTTGTCGTCCCTCTACCTGTCGTCAGAATCATTTTGATTGTGATTGCCGCAGGCGTTACCATTTACCTCCTCTCTCTTCCAAATTTCCATGAGACCACTCCGGTCCCGGCTGGGAAAAGAACAGACAGGGGAGAAGGGGAGGGTGGTTGACAAAAGACTCTTCCCTTATGTACCATCGAGGGAAAATGTAACCGTAAGTAGTCTATACATCACCCCAGGTCATCTCCCCCCCGTGGTCGGGTCTTATCGACTTACCTCAAGGGGAGGGAAATTTCCCCTTGTAGGAGACTGTGTCGTAATCGTAAGAAAAGGGGAAGAGACAGTCAAGCTCAAAAGATTTATAGTGAACGACTTTAATAAATTGACATCCATCATGTGTCATTGCGAACGAAGTGAAGCAATCCCATGAGATTGCCACGTCGCTTCGCTCCTCACAATGACTACTTTTCAAAGTCGTTCACTATAGAATGCGGGTTTTTTAGATGTTAGGGAATCGTCACTTGCATAAAATGAAATGTTTTCATGCGTTTGACACGCCTGAATCCGAACGATTAAAGGTTACCGCTCTAAATCTTTTCCTCCTGACCGCCTCTCCCCCTTTTCTAAAGGGTGGTTTTTTCGTATTACGACACAGCCTCGTAAGAAAGGGGAGGGGGAGTTATGCTTAATGGAGTAAACCCCGTTAGAAGAGCTTCACCTTTCTAACGGGAAGGCTCACACGGGGCACTCGCCGCGCAAGCGCTGGCGCAGCGGGTTAAACCCCGTGTTCGCTAATAAGGTAATTAGCAACTATAGTGAACGACTTTGAAAAGTAGTCATTGTGAGGAGCGAAGCGACGTGGCAATCTCACGAGATTGCTTCACTTTGTTCGCAATGACACATGATGGATGTCGATTTATTTAAGTCGTTCACTATAGGTAAACCCCCTGCTCTGCCGGGGGACTCGCAGCGTTTGACATTTTCGGGAATATAAATTGTTTGTAATCGTTTTCTAAAATCCCTCCCAACCTCCCTTTGCCAAAGGGAGGAAAAAGCTCTCCCCCTTTTGCCAAAGGGGGATGAAGGGGGATTAGATTCTTTTGCGATTGTGGTCAGGCCCCTTTGAGGGGCCAGTCCCGTTTTAACGGGATAAAGCCCCCAGCTTTGCTGGGGGGAATTTACTGAATCCTCCCCGCTACAAGCAGCGGGGCTTTCTAACGGGGTAAACGATGAAACGGATTGGCATCATTGCGAAACAGAATAAACCGGAGGCTGTAAACATTACCGGGCAACTGGTGGAGTGGTTACAATCAAGAGGGATCGATGTCTATATTGAAGAAGGATTAGGAGAAGCGGTCCGGGCGACAACGAAAGGCCCATGGTTGAGCGGGATTAAAAAAGAGGAGATCCCTAATCATGCGGAGATGATCATTGTCCTCGGAGGCGATGGAACGCTTCTCAGCGTGGCTCGACTGATGGGGAAGCATGAAGTTCCCATTCTCGGAGTGAACCTGGGGGGACTCGGTTTCCTGACGGAGATCACGCTGGAAGAACTGTACCGTGTTCTCGAACGGGTCATCAGGGGAGAATATGTGACGGATGAAAGAGTTGTCCTGACTGTGGGGGTGATCCGGCGTGGGGAGAAGCTTACCGAATTTACTGTCCTTAACGATGCAGTGATCAATAAGGGAGCGTTAGCCCGAATCATTGATATTGAAACAACGATCAACGGAGACTATTTAACCACCTTTAAATCGGATGGGTTGATCATTTCAACTCCTACGGGCTCAACCGCTTACAACCTTTCTGCCGGAGGGCCCATTGTCTATCCTTCCCTGCACTGTATTATCATTACTCCCATCTGTTCACATACACTGACCAACCGTCCGATCATGGTTCCGGATGATGTAGAAATCGGGGTGATTCTGAAGTCCAAACAACAGGAAGTCCTTCTGACCCTGGATGGACAGCAGGGATTTGTCCTGGAGTTCGGAGATACGGTGGAAGTGAAGAAAGCAGAAGGAAGAATTCTTCTGATCAAATCTCCCTATCGACACTATTTTGAGGTTCTGAGAGAAAAACTGAAATGGGGGGAAAGGTAATCTCGTGTCCGTGTCAACGTGACGCGTGTCCGTTATACATATTTGGATACGGTCACGGACACGGATAGCGGACACGGTTATGTTGCTGGAACTTCGGATTAAAAATTTTGCGATAATCGATGAAGTGAACCTTTCCTTTTCGAGGGGATTCCATGTCATCACCGGTGAAACAGGGGCAGGAAAGTCGATTATCCTCAATGCAGTTCAGCTCCTGCTGGGCGATAAAGCGGGGGAGGAATTGATCCGGAGTTCCGAAGAGGAGGCGAGTGTTGAGGCGCTCTTCGATATCACCGGCCATCAGGAGGTGAGGGAAAAAGTCAAAGAAAAAGAGACCCGGGCCAACAGCACGGGGGATGAGCATGTTTGCCTGGTGAGGCGGGTGGTCTCCCGTTCAGGAAGGGGAAAGGTTTTTCTGAATGACCATCTGACAACCCTGGCGACTCTTTCAGAAATAGGTGAAGCCTTACTGAGTATCTATGGGCAACACGAGCACCAATCTCTCCAGCGGGCAGAGACCCACCTTGACATCCTGGATGAGTTCGGCAGATTGGTCAATCTCCGGAGAGACTATCAGGAACATTTTGAGAGGTTCATCTCTCTTGTTGCAGAAATTAAGAGGATTCGAGAGGAAAAGGAGAGGGGAAACAAGGAAAAGGAGTTGATGGCTTTCCAATTGAAGGAGATTGAGGCATCCGGGATTCGAATCGGTGAGGAGGAAGCCCTAAAAGAGGAACAACGGATTCTACTTCATTCCAGGAAGTTGATGGACTTCGTTGACCTAACAAAAGAGCTGCTCTATGAGGGAGAAGGGTCCACCATTGAGCGGATACAGACTATCCTCCGCCAAGGGAGTGAAATGGTGGTGATTGACCCGTCCCTGTCCGGAGCCATGGGAAGTCTGGAGGCAGCCTCTATTCAACTTGAAGAAGTTGTCCTCAATCTGAGAGATTACATAAAAAAGATTGAAGTCAACCCGATGAGACTGGAGGAAATTGGGAACAGACTGGAGGAGATTGGCCGTCTGAAGAGAAAGTATGGTCCCACGATAGAGGAGGTCCTTCAGTTTAAAGACAGAGTTGAAAAAACGTTGAGTTCGTTAGTTTCCACCGAAGATAAACTTACCCACCTGGAAGGCATGCTATACTCCCTTCAGGGAGAGATGGTTGCGCTGGCCAAAAAACTTTCATGGGAACGAGGAAAGGTGGCGTCCGAGCTGAAGAAGGCAGTGGAGAGAGAGTTGGGATCCCTGGGGATGAAAAAGACCGCTTTTGAGGTTCGCATGGAGGATATTGATCTTTCCCCGAAAGGGAAGGATCGGGTGGAATTTCTCATTTCCCCCAATGTGGGAGAAGAGGTTAAACCTCTTGCTAAGATCGCTTCCGGAGGGGAGCTGTCGAGAATGATGTTGGCCCTGAAGAAGATCCTGGCCCGTGTTGGTGGAAGCCAGGTTTTGATCTTCGATGAGGTCGATTCCGGGATTGGTGGAGCTATGGCAGAGGTGGTGGGGAGAACTCTTAAGGAGCTTTCAAAGCACCATCAGATTATCTGTGTCACCCATCTTCCACAGATTGCCTGTTTTGCCGACACCCACCACAGTGTGGGAAAAGAGGTAAAAGGAAAGCGGACGGTTACCTACGTGGAGCGGCTGGAGAAGGAAGCCATTGTGGATGAGATCGCAAGAATGCTGGGGGGAGTGAAGGTAACCGAGAAGACCAAAGCCCATGCGAAAGAGATGATTGAAAATGCTAAAAAATCGTAAATTCGAATTACGAAATTCGAAACTCGAAACAAATTCAAATGTAAAAATATTTATATTCAAAACTACTCTA
Source organism: Deltaproteobacteria bacterium (assembly GCA_016875195.1). Lineage (GTDB taxonomy): Bacteria > Desulfobacterota > BSN033 > BSN033 > UBA1163 > RBG-16-49-23. The sequence continues at coordinate 271 of VGRY01000006.1, read as the reverse complement.
TTTTGAACATTTGGAATTCTATAGTGAACGACTTAAATAAATCGACATCCATCATGTGTCATTGCGAACAAAGTGAAGCAATCTCGTGAGATTGCCACGTCGCTTCGCTCCTCGCAATGACTACTTTTCAAAGTCGTTCACTATAGGGAACCTCTAATAATTCACTTTAGCAGTACAGAAACTTGCTGAAATATTGATAACCAAAAAGAATGAGTCAAAAAACAGCAAAATCAACTTTTCTACCCGATCAAAAGTACTATTTTGAGAGGTT